>NZ_JAELVH010000610.1 GCF_019399235.1 Streptomyces poriferorum
GGTTGTGCACGACCGCCCCGGCCACCGCCTTCACCGGGCCCACCCCCCCTGGGCCCGGTGGGGGCGGTTTCCTGTGCGGCCTGGCGTCTCCCGTCCGGCCGCGCGCCCTCAGGCGGGCGCGGCGGCGGACCAGGTGATGACGGGCGGCCGGACCCTCGCGCAGAGCGGCTGCCCCTTGGTGTCGGACAGCGGCAGCCGTGCGGTGAGGTGCCCGGAGCGCACGGCCGCTTCGAGGATGTCCGCGTCGATGTCGGCGAACATCAGCTTGGCCCGCCGGAACATGGAGAACAGCCCGTCCCCGTCGACGGTGCCCCACGACAGGTAGACGAACCGTCCGCCGAGCCGGTTCTGCACGTACGGCCCGCTCACCTCGATGCCGTCCGGGCCCGTGGCGGTGGTGCAGTCCAGGGTCCAGCGGGCGGCGGGGGCGTCGCCGGGGTGCAGCCCGAGGAGTTCGTCGGGCCGGTCCTTGCGCTGGACACCCACGTGGATGTTCTCGCGGCCGGCGAAGTCGCCACCGGGCCCGCAGTCGCGGCCGGGCAGGCGGGAGCCCTCGATGTGGATCTGCATGCGCGACGGAGGTCCTTCGGTCGGGTGCTGTGCGGGTTCCATGGTTCATCCGTGGCCGTCAGAGGATGTCCCGGGGCACGGCCTCGTACGCTGCCGCCAGCCGCTTCATCAGCTCCTCGTCGACCGTGAACTCCGTGCCGTCGATCCGGGCCACCGGCGCCATGCCCTGCGAGTTGGTGACGAACGCCGACCGGTAGGCCCCCAGCCCGTTCAGGTTCACCGGCCGGCGCAGCGACGGCACGCCCGCGCCGGGCAACTCCTGTTCCAGCAGGGCCATGGTGATGCCCAGAAGGGCGGGCGCCTGCGGCCAGATGACCGAAGTGCCATCCCAGAAACCGATGTTGGTGATAGCGCCCTCGGTCACGGCGCCGTCCGGCAGAGTCAGCAGCGCGTCGTCGAAGCCACCCCTGCGGGCGAGCTCCCCGTAGTACGTCTGCCCGAACTCGCCGGGGCGCTTGAGGTGCGGCGCGGTGCGCGCGTACGGAACGGACTTGAGGCCGACCGGACGCGGGTCCATCCGGGCGGGCCCGCGCACCGTGACCATGACGGTCGTCGCGGCGGCGCCCGGCGGCCGCAGCCCCTGCACCCGCACGGAGGCGTCCGAGGTCCCCGCGCTCTGCAGTGCGTGCCGGATCAGTTCCCGTACCGGGTCGCCGTCCAGAGGGAGTTCGAACAGCTCGCGGTTCGCCGAGTCCAGCCGCTCCAGATGCAGCCCCAGGCCCCGCACCCGGCCGTCCCTGACCTGCATGGCCGTGAAGTGGCCGTAGCCGAAGAAGGCGGCCGTGCGCAGGTCGTCCTCGGTGGCCGGATGTCCGTCGAACTCGGCGTAGGGGAGGGGTGCGGCCGCTGGAGTCGTCATGCCGTCCACCGTATGCCGACACGTGCGGCGGGCGGACCGGCGGTGAGCGCTTGACCTCA
>NZ_JAELVH010000611.1 GCF_019399235.1 Streptomyces poriferorum
CGGCAATTCCGCCCCCAAGTCCAACCTCCCCGACAGCGTCGACCCCGCCCAGGACCCCCTCACCTCCCTCGGCCGCGGCTGTGCCGACGCCGCAGCCTGGATCGTGGGCAAGCTCAGCGAGGCCGTCAAGGACACCGCCAACGTCGACTTCACCAACACCCGCTTCCTCCAGCAGTACGCGATCGTCTTCGCCGCCTCCACCGTACTGACGCTCATCCTCTGGCTCCTCGCCGTCGCCAAGCGGGCGATCCGCGGCGTGCCGCTGACCACCGCGATCTCCGAGGCCATCGGTTTCCTCTGGCTCACCGTGCTCGCATCCGCCTTCACTCCGTTGATCCTCTACACGATCGTCTCGGCCACCGACGGCGTCACCGAGGTCATCTCCTCGTCCTCCGGCGGGCAGACCGACGTCTTCTTCGGGTCGTTCGCCGAGGCGCTCAAGAAGGACGCCGACATCGGCGGCGGACCGATCATGCTGATCGTCGTCTCGCTCGTGTCGATCCTCGCCGCGGGCATCCTCTGGCTGGAGCTCGTGATCCGCGCCGCCCTGCTCTACGTGGGCGCCCTCCTCGGAACCGCCGTGTACGCGGGGCTCGTCGACAAGAACATGTGGGGACACGTACGCCGC
>NZ_JAELVH010000612.1 GCF_019399235.1 Streptomyces poriferorum
GACGGGTGCAGGGGGCGGGGAGGGGACAAGGCCCGCCGCAGGCGCCCGCCCCCTGCACCCGTCGGCTACGCCGGCTGCGCCAACTCCCGCTCCGCAACCACCTGGTCCCCACTCAACTCACCGGTAGGACGGAAACCGAGCTTCCGGTAGAACTCCTCGGGACCGTGCGCACCGGGCACGTACGTGACGGTCGTCCGCGTGCTTCCCCGCCCCCGCAGCTCGTCGTTGACGGCCTCGACGGCGAACCGCCCGTACCCGCGCCCCTGTTGCCCGGAGTCGATGTTCAGTCGCCAGAGCCCCGAACGGAACGGGTCATCGGGCGTCCCGGGAGCGAACTGCACGTTGATGAAGGCCATGACGAAGCCCACGAGTGTCTCGCCGTCGGCGATCAGCCGCGGCCACGCGATGTCGGGGGTGGTGTAGGCCTGGGCCAGCGACCAGGCGACGGGCTGGACGAGCTCGCTCTGGTCGGGCCGGACCGAGAGTGCGCAGGCTGCTTCGACGTTGTCGGATGTGACCGGCACGAGCCGGAGCGATGAGGACATCCCGGCAACCTACATTCGGGCCGGTAACGGCGCCCCGGATTAATGCCGGGGCGCCCCGCGCGCGACGCGGCTGTCACCTCGACGCGTTGCGCCAGACCGTCAGGTCGATCGTCATGTAGTCACTGGGCGAGTCGTCGGGGGAGTGGCCCTGGTACGTCACGAGTGCCAGGTGTCCCGTACCCGTGATGACGCAGACCTGCCGCCCCTTGGTGAGCTTCTCCAGACCGATGTCGTCGGCGAACCGGGTCTCCGACCGGCAGATGTCCAAGGACCCCTGCTGCCCCGGGTCGAGAAGGACGAGCTTCCCGCCTTCGGCCTCCGCTTCGAGGTAACCGCCGGAGTCGTAGGTGAGTTCGTACCCGGCGTCCTCGCCGTCCTGCGGGCGGACGTCGTCGTCCCCCAGCGTCAGGTGGTACCCCAGGGTGAGGTTGATGCCCGTGAAGGTGGCGGGTTCGGGGTCCACGGAAGGCATCGGATCCGTCGTGGCACCCGAGCCCCCGTCCTCCCCGTCTCCCTCCTCCTCCGCAGCCGGGGCCGGCGTCGAGCTGTTCTTCTTCGTCGGGGTGCTGCCGCCCTTGGGCGAGTCGCTGCTCTGCGACGACTTCCCGTCATCCTTGAGCAGGAAGTACGCCGTCCCGCCGCCCGCGACGCCGACGACGAG
>NZ_JAELVH010000613.1 GCF_019399235.1 Streptomyces poriferorum
CGAGGACCGCACCGAACTCGCCGAGCTGAAGATCCCGGTGGCGACCGTCGGGGAGATCCGCGATCAGGGCGCCGCGGCGCTGGCGGGCGGCATCGTGCGGAGCCTGAAGAGCCCGGAGCTCGACGGGTACTGGGTGCACCTGGACGCCGACGTGCTCGACCCCTCGGTCATGCCTGCCGTCGACAGCCCGGACGACGGCGGACTGCTGCCCGGCGAACTCGGCCCCCTGCTGCGGACGCTGGTCGCCTCGCCCCGCTGCGTCGGCCTCAACGTGACGGTCTACAACCCCGATCTCGACCCGGACGGAACGGCCGGCGCGCTGCTCACCGACCTGGTGGTCGCGGCTTTTGCCGAAGTCTGACGGCCGGTCCCCTGGTCCGGGCGGCGTCCAGCGTGTTCCATGGTCATCGGGGGCGNGGGACATGGCACGCCAGATCGGCCACGAACCCCTCGCCACCGTCCTCCCCGTACGGATACTCGACGGCTACGGACGCGAGCGCACGCCCACGGACCTCGACGCGATCGTCATCGAGAACGACCGGCTGCGGGCCACCGTGCTCCCCGGGCTCGGCGGGCGCATCCACTCCCTGGTCCACAAGGCGGACGGCCGTGACCTCGTCTACACCAACCCCGTGCTGCAGCCCGCCGACTTCGCGCTCAACGGCGCCTGGTTCTCCGGCGGCATCGAGTGGAACATCGGCGCGACGGGTCACACCACCCTGTCCTGCGCTCCGGTGCACGCCGCCCGGGTCCCGGCGCCGGACGGCGGTGAGATGGTCCGGCTCTGGGAGTGGGAGCGGCTCCGCGACCTGCCGTTCCAGGTCGATCTGTGGCTGCCGGAGGACTCCGACTTCCTCCATGTCGGCGTACGGATACGCAACCCGCACGAACACCCCGCACCCGTCTACTGGTGGTCCAACATCGCCGTACCGGAGGGCGAACACACCCGGGTGCTGGCGCCCGCCGACGAGGCCTGGCACTTCGGGTACGAGCGGACACTGACCAGGGTTCCGATGCCCGAGACCGGGGGAGTCGACCGGACGTACCCGCTGCGCGGCGACTTCCCGGCGGACTACTTCTACGAGGTGCCCGACGGCGCCCGCCGCTGGATCGCCTCCCTGGACGAGCACGGCCGCGGCCTCGTCCAGACCTCCACCGACCTGCTGCGCGGCCGCAAGCTCTTCCTCTGGGGCAGCGGGCCCGGTGGCCGCCGCTGGCAGGAGTGGCTCACCGAGCCGGGCACCACCGGCTACGCGGAGATCCAGGCCGGGCTGGCCCGCACCCAGCTGGAGCACGTGCCGCTGGAGCCCGGCGGGGAGTTCAGCTGGCTGGAGTCGTACGGGTCACTCGCAGCGGACCCCGCCGCCGTGCACGGCGGCG
>NZ_JAELVH010000614.1 GCF_019399235.1 Streptomyces poriferorum
ACAGGCGTTGCGGTGGTGGGCTTCGGTGCCGGTGCCGGTGCCGGTGCCGGTGCCGGGCGGGGGCGCGGCTTGATTGTCTGCGTCTGCGTCCGCGTCTGTGCCTTGTCGAGGGCGGCGGGGTCCGGGTGGTTGTACGACACCGTGCGCGTGTAGACCTTGCCTTCTGGCGAACGCACCCGGGTGCGCTTCAGGTAGCCGTGCTCCTCCAGCTCCCGCAGGGCCTCGGCGATGCGGTGTTCGCTGTCGGCGGGCAGCCGGGCGGCGAGGACCTTGATGCCGACCTTGGCGCCGGGCGGCAGCGACTGGATGTGGAGGGCGAGACCCCGTGCGGCAAGCGAGAGTTCGGGGTGCTGGCTGAGGTGATTGCCCACGACGGTGAAGCGCTCGGTGTGGCGGACGTTGACATGTTCGACGCCAGAGGGCGGGACATAGGGGCCCGCGATAGCCTGCGAGGTAGCCATCAGGAAGACGTTCACTTCCGTGTTGGTCAGGCCCCCGTTTTGGGATTGCTGTCCCGGCGGGGGCCGTCAGAGGTCTGAAGTTTGGTGCGGCGAGCATATGCCAGGCAACCGGGGCAAAATCCAGCCCAGTTGGCGAACCTCACCCGTGCGGGTGACGAG
>NZ_JAELVH010000615.1 GCF_019399235.1 Streptomyces poriferorum
CCCCCATCACCGCCACCTTCTACGACCAACGTCCCGCCTTCCACTGGCACCCCGGCCTCCTCATCGACGGCGCCAGCCTCCAAGTCCCCTTCCTCGCCGACCTCGTCACCCTCGCCGACCCCACCAGCCCCTGGACCCTCCTGAACTACCTACGCACCCGCGACCGGCTCTTCCCCTTCTACTTCGCCGAGCGCTTCCACATCCAACGCGCCGAATACGACGCCTACTGCCGCTGGGTCAGCCAACAACTCCCCAGCCTCCACTTCAACCACCAAGTCGACGCCATCCGCTGGAACCCCCAACACGCCCACTTCGAAGTCGACTTCACCCAACTCGACCCCCACGGTGAAGCCGAAGCCCTCGGCCGCGCCCACACCCGCAACATCGCCCTCGGCATCGGCACCGAACCCGCGCTCCCCGAACCCCTCAAACCCCTCACCGACACCGGAACCGTCCCCGTCATCCACTCCGCCGACTACCTCCACCACCGCCAACAACTCCTCGAAGCCGAACACATCACCGTCATCGGCTCATGACAATCAGGCGCCGAAATCTTCCTCGACCTCCTCCGCGCCCGCCCCACCGGCCGCGAAAAACTCCACTGGCTAGCCCGCACCC
>NZ_JAELVH010000616.1 GCF_019399235.1 Streptomyces poriferorum
AATCGCCGGACGGGCTTGAGTGGGGTGCGGGCTTGCGTCCGCGATGGCCGGACGGGGCTGAGTGGGGCGCGGGGCCCCGTCCTCGAACGCCGGACGGGCCTGAGCGGGCCGACGTCCCCGTCCGGGCGGCCGGGCCGCCGGACGCATCGCCCTACACGCCCGCGGCCATCGCGTGGCGGTCCAGGAAGTCCTTGACGTCCACCGAGCCCCGGCCCCGGGGGCGCAGGACCGTCACCGCGTCCGCCAGCATCGTCCGGATCCGGGACGACTGGACCTGGTCCAGCAGGTCCAGCACCCGGTGCCCCGTCGCCGCCGCCTCCTCCGTGAGGCCCGCCCGCGCCAGGTCCGTGGTCAGCTCGGCACGGTACAGCGCCAGGTTCCGGGTGAAGTGCGGGTCCTGCAGCCGCGTCGCCCGCCGTGCGTGGCGCGCGGCCCTCGACCAGTCGCCCAGCGCCGACCAGCACTGCGCCTCCAGCATCTCCAGCTCCGCCTCCCGGAAGAAGGTCATCCACTCCGGGTCCGCCGCGGACGGCCCCTTCCCGAACGCGGTGTGCGCCCGGCCCAGCGCCCGTTCGCAGCCGGTACGGTCCCCGAGCCCGGCCCGGC
>NZ_JAELVH010000617.1 GCF_019399235.1 Streptomyces poriferorum
CGGGCCGGGCCCCGAGCAGGGAATCGGCCCCCAGGGGCGTGCGGAGAACGGAGCGGGCATGCGGCAGCGCGGGGAGGAGCGGGGGTGGGCGCTGCTCGACGCGCTGCTGGACGACGAGACCGGGCAGGACCTCGCGGCGCTCGCCGGTGCGGTACTGGGGCTGCCGGAGCAGGGCCGGTACGCGGTGGCGGTGGTCGCGGAGCGCGGACGCGCGTGGAACCGTCCGGCCGACGCGCACGGGATGCGGCTTCTGTGGCGGTCGCGGCCGGACCGGGAGATCGCGGTGGTGGCACTGGGCGAGGCGGATCCGGCCGCCGTCGCCGTGCTGTTGTCCGGCACGGGCCCCGGCCCCGGTGGGGTCAGTCCGGTGGTGGACGGCCTGTCCGCGCTGGGTTCGGCCCGCCGGCTGGCCGACGCGGCGCTGCTGACGTGCGGAAAGGGCGGGGAGGCGGTCGTGTGCCTGGACGGCAGGGTCCCCGAGGCCTTGATGGCGGGGCAGCCGGCCCTGGCGGCCTACCTGGCCACGGACGTGTTCGGGGCGCTGCTGGCCCGCGATCCGACGGACCGGGCACTGCTGGTGTCGACGCTGGACGCCTGGGTGGAGTGCGGAGGATCGGCCGGGCGCACGGCGGTACGGCTGTGCTGCCACCGGAACACGGTGCTCAACCGGTTGCGGCGGCTGGAGGAGCTGACGTCACGGTCGTTGTCGCGGCCGCGCGAGCTGGTGGAGCTGATGCTGGCGCTGGACGCGGTGCGGCTGGGGTTCAGCCCACCGGGCGACTGAGGACCGGGGTCCGGGGGCCGGGGCTGTTCCCCGGCCCCCGGACCCCGGTCTCCCGGTCCTCGTCGGCTCAGCGCAGGAAGTCCCGCGCGATGGACTCCGCCACCTGCTCCAGGAGCGGCCCGGCCTCGGCCATGCAGACCGCTGGGTCCGGCTCCAGCTCCGTGAGCGCGTACGCGCGGCGGATACCCGCGCCGCCCAGGGCCTCCGGTGCGAGCGCCAGGCGTCCGCAGACCGCGACGACCTCGATGCCGGCCGCGCGGGCTGCCGCGGCGACGCCGGCCGGGGCCTTGCCGTGCAGCGTCTGTTCGTCGAGTGAGCCCTCGCCGGTGATGACCAGCGTGGCCCGGGCCAGCGCGGGGGCGAAGCCGAGGACGTCGAGCATCACCTCGATCCCGGGCCGGAACCGGGCGCCGAGCGCGACGAGCGCCCCGTACCCGATCCCGCCCGCCGCGCCCGCACCCGGCAGCTGCGCCTGCTCGGGTCCCAGCACGGAGGCGTAGTGGGCGAGCGCCGCGTCGAGCACCGCGATGTCGCCCTCGGTCGCGCCCTTCTGGCGGCCGTACACCTCGGGCGCGCCCTTGGGCCCG
>NZ_JAELVH010000618.1 GCF_019399235.1 Streptomyces poriferorum
CTACCTCAACGCCGACGACGACACCCAAGCCGGACTCCCCGACCTCCTCGGCCGCTCACTGCGAACCACCCGCCGCCCCGACGCACTCAAAATCGCCGTCACTCTCCAAGCCCTCGGCCGCACCGGACTCGCCGACCTCATCGACCGCACCTGCACCGCCGCCCACCACCTCGCCGACCTCATCACCAAACACCCCACCCTCGACCTCTACGACCGCCCCACCATCACCACCGTCCTCTTCCGCCCCACCAACGCCGACGACCACACCGTCGCCACCATTCGCCGCACCCTCCTCACCCGAGGCCACGCCGTACTCGGCCGCACCCGCACCCACGGACACCTCTGGCTCAAAGCCACCCTCCTCAACCCCCACACCACCCCCGACGACCTCAACAAACTCCTCGACCTCGTCACCCACCTCACCACCGAACTCACAGAAAGCAGCCCCAACCGATGACAGCCCGGACCGACCGGCCCACCCCCGAGACCGATCAGCCCCACGACCTCGTCGGCATCGGCATCGGCCCTTTCAACCTCTCCCTCGCCGCCCTCACCCACGGCCTCCCCACCCCCATCACC
>NZ_JAELVH010000619.1 GCF_019399235.1 Streptomyces poriferorum
CCCACGCCCCGCCCCCCGAACAGCTCCGCCTGCCGCTCCGGCGCCAGGTTCCCGAGCGCGATCAGGTGCGGGGCGTGGGCGAAGGCCTGGGCCCGGGCCGCCTCCTTCGCGGACCAGAGCGCGCGTACCGTCCCCTGGACCCCACCCGACGGGTACGAGGCGATGACGGCCGCCGCCCGCAGCGCCGCCTCCACCGCGCCACCGGGCGGGGTGACTTCGCTGACCAGCCCGGTCTCGTACGCACGACGGGCCGTGACCCGTTCCGCCGTCCCCATCAGGGACATCCGGGCCACCTCACCGAACGGCATCCGCTGCGCCATGGCGATCGCCTCGTACGCGCTGACCATGCCGTACGTGGTGTGCGGGTCGAAGAACGTCGCCTCCTCCGACGCGATGACGAACTCCGCCTCGCCCAGCAGGTAGAAGGCCCCGCCGCAGGCCATCCCCTCCACGGCCGCGATCACCGGCTTCCACAGGTCGTTGGCCTTCGGCCCGATCGTGAGCAGCGGATCGTCGATCGTGTACGGGGACGAGGGCTGCGGGACGTCCACGCCCCGGTCGATCCCGGTGCAGAAC
>NZ_JAELVH010000061.1 GCF_019399235.1 Streptomyces poriferorum
ACGCCATATCGTGGGTGGCACGGCGCCCGCAGCACCCTGCGCGCCGCCCCCCGACCCGAGGAACAGACACCCATGACCCGCGTGATCGCAGGCGTGGCCGGCGGACGCCGCCTGGCCGTCCCGCCCGGCACCGGCACCCGCCCCACCTCGGACCGGGCGCGCGAGGGCCTGTTCTCCACCTGGCAGGCACTCCTCGGCACCCTCGACGGCATCCGGATCGCCGACCTCTACGCCGGCTCGGGAGCCGTCGGCCTCGAAGCGCTCTCCCGCGGAGCGGTCCACGCCCTGCTCGTGGAAGCCGACGCCAAGGCCGTCCGCACCGTCCGCGACAACGTCCGCACCCTGGGCCTGCCCGGCGCCGAGGTCCGCGCCGGCAAAGCGGAACAGATCGTGACAGGACCGGCGCCCACGGACCCGTACGACGTGGTCTTCCTCGACCCTCCCTACGCCGTCACCGACGACGATCTTGGCGAGATCCTGCTCACACTCCGTGCCCAGGGGTGGCTCACGGGCGATGCGCTCGTCACGGTAGAACGCAGCACCAGAGGCGGAGAATTCAGCTGGCCCAAGGGATTCGAGCCATTGCGGGCCCGTCGCTACGGCGAGGGAACGCTTTGGTACGGTCGCGCCGCCGCTACGTGCGAAGACGCACGATGACCGGACCGGAGAGCGAGGGAATCAAGTTGCGCCGCGCCGTCTGCCCGGGGTCGTTCGACCCCATCACCAACGGACATCTCGACATCATCGGCCGCGCCTCGAAGCTGTACGACGTCGTACATGTCGCGGTGATGATCAACCAGTCCAAGAAGGGCCTGTTCACGGTCGACGAGCGGATCGAGCTGATCCGCCAGGTCACCGCGGACTTCGGCAACGTCCAGGTCGAGGCCTTCCACGGGCTGCTGGTCGACTTCTGCAAGCAGCGCGACATCCCGGCGATCGTGAAGGGCCTGCGGGCCGTCAGCGACTTCGACTACGAACTCCAGATGGCCCAGATGAACAACGGGCTCTCGGGCGTCGAAACGCTCTTCGTGCCGACCAACCCGACCTACAGTTTCCTGTCGTCCTCCCTGGTCAAGGAGGTGGCGACCTGGGGCGGAGACGTCTCGCACCTGCTGCCTCCACTGGTCCACGAGGCACTGACCGAGCGCCTCGCTCAGCAGTGAGGCGCTGACAGTCCGTCACCAGGTGTCGGGCGGGGGCCGACTGGCCGTACAGTCGTCCCGTCCGTCTCCAATCGGCAGTAGAGAGTGGCGAGCACACGGTGGACGTGCAGAAGAAGCTCGACGAGATCGTCGAAGCGGTCGGGAACGCCCGGTCCATGCCCATGTCGGCGTCCTGCGTGGTCAACCGCGCCGAACTGCTCTCGATGCTCGAAGAGGTGCGCGAGGCCCTGCCCGGCTCGCTCGCACAGGCCGCGCAGGTCATCGGCGGTCACGAGCAGCTCGTCGAGCAGGCCCGCCAGGAGGCGGGCCGGATCATCGAGAGCGCCCACGCCGAGCGCGGCTCGCTCATCTCCGGCACGGAGATCGCCCGGCAGTCCCAGGCCGAGGCCGACCGGATCCTCGGTGAGGCCCGCAAGGACGCCGAGGAGGTCCGCGCCGACGCCGACGAGTACGTCGACAGCAAGCTCGCCAACTTCGAGGTCGTCCTCACCAAGACGATCGGCTCGGTCGACCGGGGCCGCGAGAAGCTCCTCGGCCGCGGCCAGGGCTTCGACGAGCAGGGCTACGAGGACCCGGACTTCGCCGAGGCCCCCGAGCGCAGCGCCGACCCGGCCACGCTCCAGCGCCGGGCCGACGAGTACGTGGACACCAAGCTCGGCGCCTTCGAGGCGGTGCTCGCAAAGACCCTGGAGGCCGTCGGCCGCGGTCGGCAGAAGCTGCACGGCCGGGTCGCCACCGACGACCTCGGTGCGCACATGGCCGCGCAGGACGCCGCGGGTGCCCAGGGCCACACCAGCGACGAGGACCACTGGGCCGGTCTCGCCGAGATCGCCACCCCGGAGCCGCTTCCGGTGCCCCAGCAGCACAGCGAGCCGCAGTACCCGGCGCAGCCGGATCCGCAGTACGCGCAGACGTACGCGTACCAGGAGCAGCCGCAGGACGCGTACCAGGGCCAGGCCCAGCAGCCCGACCCGTACGCCGGCTATCAGCAGCAGCCCGACCCGTACGCGGGGTACCAGCAGCAGGGCTACGACCCCAGCCAGGTCCAGGTCCCCATGCCGGCGCAGGGCTACGACGCCTGGCAGCAGCCGGTACAAGCCCAGCAGCAGCCCCTCCAGCAGCACGGTGAGGGCGCACTGGACGAAACAAGCCTGTTCGACACCAGCATGATCGACCTGGAACAGCTCCGGCGGTACGAACAGGAGCGCTGAGCGCTCCCGGGGCCGGGTCCCGGCCCCGGAACAGGGGCGGATTGGGAGCTGGGCGGTGTGTCCAGTATCCTGGTTCTTCGGTCGCGCGTATGTCCGCGATCCACGCTGCCCGCTTCGACTCCGAACCGGTCGGCCCACCCCCACCACGCGTGATGCGCATGATTCGAAAGCAGGAGAAGCCCTGAACGGCCACCTCGACCACCGAAACCCTCTCGTGTTCGATACGCACGAGCTGGGTCGGCGTCCCGGTGCCCTCAAGCGGCTGACCCGCTCGGCGGACGCCCCCAAGGATCTCGGTATCGACGGGGTCATCGGTGTGCCGGAAGGCGCACCCGTGGAGCTGGACGTCCGCCTCGAATCGGTCATGGAAGGTGTGCTTGTCACAGGCACCGCCCGTGCATCCGCCGAGGGGGAGTGCGTAAGGTGTCTGGAGCCGCTGACCCTTGAGGTCGAGGCGGATTTCCAGGAAATGTTCTCGTACCCTGACGCCGATGACCGGAACCGCAGCAAGACCGCGGACCCGGTCGACGACGCCGAGGACGACGAGGACAGGTACTTCCTCGAGGACGGCTTGTTCGACCTCGAGTCGGTGCTGCGTGATGCGGTGGTGCTCGCACTGCCGATGCAGCCGGTGTGCAAGGAGACCTGTTCCGGTCTGTGTTCCGAATGCGGAATCAGGCTGGACGAGAATCCGGGCCACCACCACGATGTCGTCGACGCTCGATGGGCGGCATTGCAAGGACTCGCCGAGACCGTTCAGGACGGCGAGAAGGACAACATGGGCGGCGCCGATCCCGGCGTCGACGAGAAGCAGGAGAAGTAGCCGTGGCTGTTCCGAAGCGGAAGATGTCGCGCAGCAACACGCGCCACCGCCGGTCGCAGTGGAAGGCTGCGGTCCCCACCCTGGTTTCGTGCGAGCGTTGCCAGGAGCCGAAGCTGCAGCACATCGCGTGCCCCAGCTGCGGCACGTACAACAAGCGCCAGGTCCTCGAGGTCTGAGCGGCTGGTGAGAGGCCCGATGTCTGAGTTGTCCCACGCCAAGAAGCAGGCAGACAACGTCAACACAGCCTCGTCCCACACGCTTCTGGAAGGGCGGCTCGGGTACCACCTCGAGTCCGCCCTTCTGGTGCGTGCGCTGACCCATCGTTCGTACGCGTACGAGAACGGCGGTCTGCCCACCAACGAGCGGCTCGAATTCCTCGGGGATTCGGTGCTCGGCCTGGTGGTCACGGACACGCTGTACCGCACTCACCCCGACCTGCCTGAAGGCCAGCTGGCCAAATTGCGGGCCGCGGTGGTCAACTCGCGTGCGCTTGCGGAAGTGGGCCGCGGCCTCGAACTCGGCTCCTTCATCCGGCTCGGCCGCGGTGAAGAGGGCACGGGTGGCCGGGACAAGGCGTCCATCCTCGCCGACACCCTTGAAGCGGTGATCGGTGCGGTCTATCTCGATCAGGGCCTCGACGTGGCCTCGGAGCTGGTTCACCGGCTCTTCGACCCGTTGATCGACAGGTCCTCGAACCTCGGTGCCGGCCTGGACTGGAAGACCAGTCTCCAGGAGCTCACCGCGAGCGAGAGCCTCGGAGTCCCCGAGTACCTCGTCACGGAGACCGGCCCGGACCACGAGAAGACCTTTACTGCTGCTGCTCGCGTCGGTGGTGTCTCGTACGGCACCGGCACCGGCCGTAGCAAGAAGGAAGCGGAGCAGCAGGCGGCAGAATCCGCCTGGCGCGAGATCAGCGCCGCCGCGGAAGCACGGGAGGCCGCGGAGAAGTCCGCTGCCGACGGAGGGGCCGCCGACACCCCTGCCGACCCGGCGTCCACGGACGTTGCTCCTGCCTGACCCCGAGAACCCCTCGGTGCCCAGCGCACCGAGGGGTTCTCTCTGTCCCGACCCTCTTCCGAACCGTCCGCCGGGCGCTTCGGACCACTCTTCAGGAGCGCCACCGTGCCCGAGCTGCCCGAGGTCGAAGTCGTCCGGCGGGGTCTTGAGCGATGGGTCGCCGGGCGGACGGTCGGCGAGGTCGAGGTGCTGCATCCCCGCGCGGTCCGCCGGCATCTCGCGGGCGGTGCGGACTTCGCGGCCCGGCTCGCCGGCGTCCGCCTCGGGACGGCGATGCGCCGCGGCAAGTACCTGTGGGTGCCGCTCGACGACGCGGCCACCTCGCTCCTCGGCCACCTGGGCATGAGCGGCCAGCTGCTCGTACAGCCCGAGGGCGCACCCGACGAGAAGCATCTGCGGATCAGGATCCGCTTCGACGACACCGTCGGCACCGAGCTGCGCTTCGTCGACCAGCGCACCTTCGGCGGGCTCTCGCTCCACGAGAACACCGCCGAGGGACTGCCCGACACGATCGCGCACATCGCCCGCGATCCACTGGACCCGGCCTTCGATGACGCCGCGTTCCACACCGCGCTGCGTCTGCGCCGTACGACGGTCAAGCGCGCCCTGCTCGACCAGTCGCTGATCAGCGGCGTCGGCAACATCTACGCGGACGAGGCGCTCTGGCGCGCCAGGCTGCACTACGACCGTCCGACCGCCACCCTGACCCGCCCGAAGTCGGCCGAGCTGCTCGGCCACGTCCGTGACGTGATGAACGCGGCGCTGGCGCAGGGCGGCACGAGCTTCGACAGCCTCTACGTGAACGTGAACGGCGAGTCCGGCTACTTCGACCGCTCGCTCGACGCCTACGGGCGCGAGGACGAGCCGTGCCACCGCTGCGGTACGCCGATGCGGCGCCGCGCGTGGATGAACCGGTCGAGTTACTTCTGCCCCCGCTGCCAGCGCCCGCCGCGCGTCTAGGTCCTTTCGGCCGGGTCGGACCGGACCCCGCGAGCCCGGCCTGTCCGGACGAAAGGCCCTAGTGGGTCTCGTGAGCCCGGTCGTATCGTTCCCGGGCCACGAGGACCTCGGACATCCTGCTCTCGACGAGCCCGATGAGGCCGAGCAGCCGCTCGGCCACCTGCCGCCCCAGTGCGGTGAGCTCGTAGTCGACCCGTGGCGGATTGGTCGGCTGGGCCTCTCGGTGCACCAGCCCGTCGCGCTCCAGCGCGTGCAGTGTCTGGGAGAGCATCTTCTCGCTCACCCCGTCGACGCGGCGCCGCAGCGCGTTGAACCGGAGGCTGCCCTCGTACAGGGCGCCGAGCGTCAGGCCGCCCCAGCGGCCGGTGATGTGCTCCAGGGTGCCGCGTGAGACGCACTGTTTGGAGAACACGTCGAAAGGGAGTGCGGCGTCCGGGCCGCTCTCGCCGGTCTCTTCCATACAAACCAGCGTACGCCCGCACAGCGCTTTCCACGGGGTTGCGCATTCCGTGGGTAAGCGAGTGGGGCGTACGTGGTCGGTGCGGGTGGTGGTGCGGGGCGCGGAGGTCGTCAGGGAACCTCAGGAAACCTCAGAAGCCGAAGTCCTGGGTCCACCAGGGGCCGCCGGAACCGAAGTGGACGCCGACGCCGAGCGTCTTGTAGTCGCAGTTGAGAATGTTCGCGCGGTGGCCTTCGCTGTTCATCCAGGCCTCCATCACGGCCTCGGCGTCGGCCTGGCCGCGGGCGATGTTCTCGCCGCCGAGACCCGAGACTCCGGCCTTCGCGGCACGGTCCCACGGGGACTGTCCGTCCGGGTCGGTGTGGTCGAAGAACCCGCGGGCCGCCATGTCGTCGCTGAAGCTCTGGGCGAGCGAGGCCAGCGAGGAACTCGCGGTCACCGGGCTGCAGCCGACCTTGGAACGCTCCTGGTTGACCAGGGCGAGCACGGCGGCCTGGGCCGAGGTGGCGGCGGCCGGTGCGGTGGTCTTGCGGGCGGCCGGCGCGGAGGTCGAGGCCTTGGCCGTCGGCTTGACCGTCGGCTTGGCCGGGCTCGACGCGGAAGCGGGCGCCGAGCTCTTCGTGGTTTCGGCGGTGGGGGTCTTCGAGGCGGAGCGCCGCGCCTGTTCCGTGGCGGTGGCCGCCGCCTCCTTCGTCTTCGTCTTCGTCGGCGCGGACGTCCTGGAGGGGGACGCGGACGGGGTGCCGGCCTTGGAGGAAGCGGACTTCGTGGGTGCCTCGGGGCGCTCGGTGCCGCGACTGGCGGGGGTCGAGGCGGAACCTCGGCCGGCGGGTGCGGTCGTGGAGCCGCCCTGCGTCAGCAGGTCCGGGGCTCCTTCGGAGCGCACATGGTCGGCGGCCGGGCCGCCACCCACGTTGTAGGTGTCGCCGCCGGGCAGCAGTCCGGAGGCCACCGCCACCGCTCCGACGGCCATGGCCGCGGAGACGCCGATCAGTCCCGTACGTACCGGCAGGCCGCCCCGCTTCCTGCGGCGCGCCCCCTGGTTCCGGCCTGCGGTTCCCTCCGCGGTCTGTTCAGCGGCGGGAGCTGCGGCGGAGCGTCGATGGCGTCCCATCTGCTGTGCCCTTCTGACGATCTGGACGCCGTTGTCGGCGCACCCTGACTCACCCGATCGAGTGAAGCTATTGCGACGGGACTGTACGCCATCGCGTTTCGGCGAGAAGTGCTCCGAGAGCAATTGGCCAGTTAGCGTTCGGGCATGAACGAAGATGTACGGCTCACCGCTTGGGTACGCGGCCGAGTACAGCAAGTAGGGTTCCGCTGGTTCACCAGGGCAAACGCTTTGGAGATCGGTGGCCTCAACGGATTCGCCCTCAATCTCGACGACGGCAGAGTGCAGGTTGTGGCTGAAGGGCGGCGTGAGAATTGCCACCGTCTGCTGGATTGGCTGCGCTCGGACGACACACCCGGCCGCGTTGACGGAGTCACTGAGATCTGGGACACGCCGCGGGGCGGATACGAGGGATTCGCGATCCGCTGATCCGGACTCCGGGAGGGGGAGGAACACGGCTCGTGTTCGGGCCGTGTTCGAGGTGCGGCGGGGGGTGACTGCGAAGGGCGCGGTCATGCGTACACATGAAATGACCTGCGGAATGACCCGGTGGTTGCCAAGATTCGGTTGCCGTGCCAGGCTGCGGCGGTAAGGATGATCTCCGTACCCCTGAGGGCCCCGCTGGAGAGTCGCGCCGCATGATCGTCAAGCCGCGCGCCCCCGGGACGCCCGCCTCTACAGGGTGTGATCGTGTTGACCGTCAAACTTTTTGGTGAGACGCTGAAATCCCCGCGCACCTTAGCTGTTCGGCAGAGCTGTTTGGCAGCAGAACAGCAGTGAACACAGAGCACTGCCGAGCACCGCGGGTGCGATTCCCTCACGACCCACACCGCATCGGTCGGTCACTCAGTGTGGAGGACCATCCATCATGGCAAAGGCGCTTCTCGGTTACGTCGGCGGTTCCGATCCGCGACTCCTCGCCGAGATGCGACGGCTTCAGCAGCGCGTCCAGGATCTTGAGTCCGAGCTCGTACGGATTCAGGACGAAAATGACGCGCTCAACGCCGCCGCCCAGCACCAAGAGTCGCTGCTCGACAGCATCGACATCGACGTACCTCAGGCGGAGCCGGCGCTGACCTGACCCTTGGCCCCCAGGGGCCGGTCGGGCTGTACGCGTCAGCCGCACGGGATCATCGCCGGATCGTCACCGGATCATTGAAGATCAATTGCTTTTGATCTGCTTCTTCATGTGCCTCGTCACTGATCCGGGCACGCGCGCCTTCTCGGAGGCGGCGGATCCGCCGATACGACACTGCATGAGATCCAGCAGCATTTCACAAGATTTGCAGGGGACGCTTCGGCGTCCCTTCTTTCTTTTCCCCTCCGAACCGCGCCCGTCCCGCCCCGGACGTACACCCCTTCCCTTACCGTCTGATGTGCCCTGCACCTTCATCAGCGAAACCGAGAGCGAAAGGTAGAGTCCGGCGGCGTGCATCTCAAGGCCCTGACCCTGCGTGGTTTCAAATCGTTCGCCTCCGCCACCACCCTGCGGTTCGAACCCGGGATCACCTGTGTGGTCGGCCCCAACGGGTCGGGCAAGTCCAATGTGGTGGACGCGCTCTCCTGGGTCATGGGGGAGCAGGGCGCCAAATCCCTGCGCGGCGGCAAGATGGAAGACGTGATCTTCGCCGGGACCACCGGGCGGCCGCCGCTCGGCCGGGCGGAAGTGTCGCTGACCATCGACAATTCCGACGGCGCACTGCCCATCGAGTACGCCGAAGTGACGATCACTCGGATCATGTTCCGCAACGGCGGCAGCGAATACCAGATCAACGGCGACACCTGCCGGCTGCTCGACATCCAGGAACTCCTCTCCGACTCCGGTATCGGCCGGGAGATGCACGTCATCGTCGGCCAGGGACAGCTGGACTCCGTGCTCCACGCGGACCCGATGGGGCGCCGCGCCTTCATCGAGGAGGCCGCCGGCGTCCTCAAGCACCGCAAGCGGAAAGAGAAGGCGCTGCGGAAGCTGGACGCGATGGGGGCGAACCTGGCCCGGGTGCAGGACCTCACCGACGAACTGCGGCGGCAGCTGAAACCGCTCGGCCGCCAGGCCGCGGTGGCCCGCCGGGCCGCCGTCATCCAGGCAGACCTGCGCGACGCCCGGCTGCGCCTCCTCGCCGACGACCTGGTGCGCCTGCACACAGCTCTGCGCAGCGAGATCGCCGACGAGGCGGAGCTGAAGCAGCGCCGCGAGGCGGCCGAGGCGGAACTGAAGGCGGCTCTCGGGCGCGAGGCCGAACTGGAGGGTGAGGTACGGCGGCTGACGCCGCGGCTCCAGCGGGCCCAGCAGACCTGGTACGAACTGTCGCAGCTGGCCGAACGCGTACGCGGCACCGTCTCGCTCGCCGACGCCCGGGTGAAGAGCGCCACCGCGCCGCCCGAGGAGGAGCGACGCGGGCGCGACCCCGAGGACATGGAGCGCGAGGCGGCCCGGATCCGCGAGCAGGAGGCGGAGCTGACCGCGGCGCTGGAGGCGGCGGAGCACGCGCTGGAGGACACCGCGTCCCACCGGGCCGAACTGGAGCGGGAACTCGCGGCCGAGGAACGCAGGCTCAAGGACGCCGCCCGCGCGCTCGCCGACCGCCGCGAAGGGCTCGCCCGGCTGAACGGTCAGGTCAACGCGGCCCGCAGCCGCGCCGGTTCGGCGCAGTCGGAGATCGACCGGCTGGCCGCCTCGCGCGACGAGGCGCGGGAGCGGGCGGCCCGGGCCCAGGAGGAGTACGAGCAGCTGAAGGCCGAGGTCGACGGCCTCGACGCCGGGGACACGGAGCTCGGCGAGCGGCACGAGGCCGCCCGGCGCGAACTGAAGGAGGCGGAGGGCGCGCTCTCCGCGGCCCGGGACGACCTCACCGGCGCCGAACGCGAGCGCGCGGCGGTCGCGGCCCGCCATGACGCACTGGCCCTCGGGCTGCGCCGCAAGGACGGCACGGGTGTGCTGCTCGGTGCCCGGGACCGGCTGACCGGGCTGCTCGGGCCGGCGGCGGAACTGCTCACGGTGGCCCCGGGACACGAGATCGCGGTGGCGGCGGCGCTGGGCGCCGCGGCGGACGCGGTCGCGGTGACGGACGCGGCCACGGCGGCGGAGGCGATCCGGCTGCTGCGCAAGCAGGACGCGGGACGCGCGTCCCTTCTGCTCGGCGGCGGAGGCGTGGGCCCGGGCAGCGCCGGCCCCGGCGGCTCCGACGCCGTGGGGCACGTACCCGGTCAGGGACCCGGCGCAGCCCATGTCCCCGGGCAGGGTGCGGAGCCCGCACCGCACCCGCCGGAGGTCACCGCACCCCCCGCCCCTCGCGGAGCGGCCGAGGCGGAGGGTGCCGGGCGTCCGGCTGGGGTTGAGACGGAGGGTGCCGGGCGTCCGGCTGGGGTTGAGGCGCAGGGAGCCGGGCGTCCGGTCGCCGTGGCTCTCACCGGCCGGGGCGCCCCCGCCGTCGCCGATCTCGTCAGCGGTCCCGTCGGACTGATGGCCGCGATCCGCAGGATGGTGCGGGACATGGTGGTCGTCGGGACGCTGGAGGACGCCGAGGATCTGGTCGCCGCCCATCCGGAGCTGACGGCGGTGACCGGTGAGGGAGACGTGCTCTCGGCCCACTTCGCGCACGGCGGGTCGGCGGGGGCGCCCAGCCTCCTGGAGGTCCAGGCGTCCGTGGACGAGGCCGCGGCGGAGCTCGCCGAACTCGCCGTGCGGTGCGCGGAGCTGGCCGGGACGCAGCGGAACGCGGCACAGCGGCGCGGTGACTGCGCGGCGCTCGTCGAGGAGCTGGGGGAGCGCCGCCGGGCCGCGGAGCGGGAGAAGTCCGGGGTGGCCCAGCAGCTCGGCCGGCTGGCCGGACAGGCCCGCGGCGCTGCCGGGGAGGCCGAGCGGATGACCGCGTCCGCCGCCCGCGCCCAGGAGGCTCTGGAGCGGGCGACCCAGGAGGCCGAGGAGCTGGCCGAGCGGCTGCTGGTGGCCGAGGAGGCGGCGCAGGACGGGGCGGACGAGGAACCGGACACCGCCGTGCGCGACCGGCTCGCCGCAGACGGTGCGAACGCCCGCCAGACCGAGATGGAGGCCCGGCTCCAGGTCCGTACCCACGAGGAACGGGTCAAGGCCCTCGCCGGCCGCGCCGACTCCCTCGACCGGGGCGCCCGTGCCGAACGTGAGGCCCGCGCCCGCGTCGAGCAGCGCCGGGCCCGGCTGCGTCACGAGGCCGCGGTGGCGTCGGCCGTCGCGTCCGGCGCCCGTCAGCTGCTCGCCCACGTCGAGGTGTCCGTCGTACGGGCTCAGGAGGAGCGGGCCGCCGCCGAGGCGTCGAAGGCCGAGCGGGAGCGGGAGCTGGCGGCCGAACGCCACCGGGGCCGCGAGCTGAAGGGCGAGCTCGACAAGCTGACGGACTCGGTCCACCGGGGAGAGGTGCTCGGTGCCGAGAAGCGGCTGCGGATAGAGCAGCTGGAGTCGAAGGCCCTGGAGGAGCTGGGTGTGGAGCCGGCCGGTCTGGCGGCGGAGTACGGGCCGGACCAGCTCGTCCCGCCGTCTCCCGCGGCCGAGGGGGAGGAGCTGCCGGAGGATCCGGAGCACCCGCGGAACCAGCCGAAGCCGTTCGTCCGGGCCGAGCAGGAGAAGCGGCTGAAGTCGGCCGAACGGGCGTATCAGCAACTCGGGAAGGTGAATCCGCTCGCCCTTGAGGAGTTCTCGGCGCTGGAGGAGCGGCACAAGTTCCTCTCCGAGCAGCTGGAGGACCTGAAGAAGACCCGGGCCGATCTGATGCAGGTCATCAAGGAGGTCGACGAGCGGGTCGAGCAGGTCTTCACCGAGGCGTACCGGGACACGGCCAGGCAGTTCGAGGGCGTCTTCTCGCGCCTCTTCCCGGGCGGTGAGGGGCGGCTCATCCTGACCGATCCGGACAACATGCTGGCGACCGGCGTGGACGTCGAGGCCAGGCCGCCGGGCAAGAAGGTCAAGCGTCTTTCCCTGCTGTCGGGCGGCGAAAGGTCGCTGACGGCCGTGGCGTTGCTGGTCTCGATCTTCAAGGCCAGGCCGAGCCCGTTCTATGTGATGGACGAGGTCGAGGCGGCGCTCGACGACACCAACCTGCAGCGGCTGATCCGGATCATGGAGGAGCTCCAGGAGAGCTCGCAGCTCATCGTGATCACGCACCAGAAGCGGACGATGGAGGTCGCCGACGCGCTGTACGGCGTCTCGATGCAGGGTGACGGAGTGTCCAAGGTGATCAGCCAGCGGCTGCGCTGAGCCTTTACCTAATCTTCAAGACTTCAACGTACCTTTTGGGTGCTCCTGGGTAGATGTCAGGCCAGACCCGCATCTTGACTTCATAACTTGAACGAATAGTCTCTGCAACGTCGTTTTTACCTTCAAGTGGTGGCAGTCCTGAAGTTGTGCGCCACTGAGAAGAGCTCACCCCCCACGCCTGACGTTGCGGCCAGGCCCCAGGAGTTCACGTGACCAGCACATCGCAGGGACCAGAGTCCGGAGCCCGGGCGGCCCATCCGGAACACATCGGCCATGTCATCTTCATCACGGCTGCTGCTGCGATGGGTGGCTTCCTCTTCGGCTACGACAGTTCCGTCATCAACGGTGCCGTCGAAGCGATCCGCGACCGGTACGACATCGGCTCCGGCACGCTCGCCCAGGTCATCGCCATCGCCCTGATCGGCTGTGCGATCGGCGCCGCCACGGCGGGCCGGATCGCCGACCGCATCGGGCGCATCCGCTGTATGCAGATCGCCTCGGTGCTCTTCACCATCAGCGCCGTGGGCTCCGCGCTCCCGTTCGCGCTCTGGGACCTGGCGATGTGGCGCATCATCGGCGGCTTCGCCATCGGCATGGCGTCGGTGATCGGCCCGGCGTACATCGCCGAGGTCTCACCGCCCGCCTACCGGGGCCGGCTCGGCTCCTTCCAGCAGGCGGCGATCGTCATCGGCATCGCCATCTCCCAGCTGGTCAACTACGGCATCCTGCAGATCGCCGACGGCGACCAGCGCGGCAAGATCGGCGGCCTGGAAGCCTGGCAGTGGATGCTCGGCGTGATGGTCGTGCCCGCCGTGCTCTACGGGCTGCTCTCGTTCGCCATCCCGGAGTCGCCCCGCTTCCTGATCTCCGTCGGCAAGAAGGAACGGGCCCGGAAGATCCTCGAAGAGGTCGAGGGCAAGAACATCGACCTCGACGCCCGGGTCACCGAGATCGAGACCGCGATGCACCGCGAGCACAAGTCGAGCTTCAAGGACCTGCTCGGCAGCCGCTTCGGCTTCCTGCCCATCGTCTGGGTCGGTATCGGACTGTCGGTGTTCCAGCAGCTCGTCGGCATCAACGTGGCGTTCTACTACTCGGCGACGCTGTGGCAGTCCGTCGGCATCGACCCGACCGACTCGTTCTTCTACTCGTTCACGACCTCGATCATCAACATCATCGGAACGGTGATCGCGATGGTCCTGGTGGACCGGGTGGGCCGCCGCCCACTGGCCCTCGTCGGCTCCTGCGGTATGGCCGTCGCCCTCGCCTTCGAGGCCTGGGCCTTCTCCGCCGACCTGGTCGACGGCAAGCTGCCGGACACCCAGGGCATGGTGGCGCTGATCGCCGCGCACGTCTTCGTACTGTTCTTCGCCCTCTCGTGGGGCGTCGTGGTCTGGGTCTTCCTCGGTGAGATGTTCCCGAACCGGATCCGTGCCGCCGCGCTCGGCGTCGCCGCCTCCGCCCAGTGGATCGCCAACTGGGCGATCACCGCGAGCTTCCCGAGCCTCGCCGACTGGAACCTGTCGGGCACGTACATCATCTACGCCTGCTTCGCCACGCTCTCGATCCCCTTCGTCATCAAGTTCGTGAAGGAGACCAAGGGCAAGGCGCTGGAGGAGATGGGCTAACCCCCCGCTGCCCCTCTCTCCTCGAAAACCGTACGGCCCCGGCTCGCATTCGCGAACCGGGGCCGTACGCGTCTCACCCCCCGATCGCCCCGCAGAACAACCGCAGGCTGCGCCACCCCTCCTCGACCGGCATGCCGCCGCACAGCGGGTGCAGCACCAGGCTGTCCAGCTCCCCGGCGAGAGCCGCGCAGGCTTCCGGCGTGACGATCCGGTAGACGCCCTCGGCCCGGAGTTCCGCCACCGTCGTCGCCGCCGAGCGGACGGCCGAGCGGATGTCCTTGGACTGCCAGGAGGCGTACGTACGGGCCTCGTGCAGGAAGTGCTCCCCGTACTCCGCCCACGTCCGGTCCGGGTCCTCGGACACGTGCAGCAACGGCGTCTCGGCCGAGGGCATCATGCAGAAGCCCTCCGTACCGTGCTCCGCGCGCTGCTCGTGGTAGTACGCCTCCAGCTCCGGCAGATGCGCGCTCGGGAACAGCGGCAGCCCCAGCCGGGCCGCCCGCCGCGCCGCCGCCCGCGAGCTGCCGCCCACCAGCAGCAGCGGATGCGGGCGGGTGTACGGCCGCGGGGTGACCGTGACCGTACGGCCCCGGAACTCGAACGGCTCCCCGGTCCACGCCCGCAACAGCGTCTCCAGCACCTCGTCCTGGAGCCGGCCCCGCCTGCCCCACTCGACGCCCGCCCGCTCGTACTCCTCGGGCCGGTAGCCGATCCCCGCGACCGTGACCAGCCGGCCCGCGCTCAGCAGGTCGAGCACCGCGATGTCCTCGGCGAGCCGCAACGGATCGTGCAGTGGCCCGATGACCGCGGAGACCGTGACCGCGATCCGGCGGGTGGCCCCGAAGACGGCCCCGGCGAGGACGAACGGGGACGGCAGCCAGGAGTTCGCCGCCCCGTGGTGCTCCTCGGTCTGCACGGTGTCGACGCCGTGCTCGTCGGCGTACGCGGACATGTCCAGCGCCGCACGGTAGCGGGCCGAGAGGGACCCCGGGGTGGCGTCGGGGTCGACGAGGTTGAACCGGACGACGGTGAAGGCCATGACGCTGTCCCCCTGGATCCTGCCGGGCGGGCTGGGCGAGGCCGGACCTTAGCTGACGCAGCGTCAGAAGTGTAGGGGTGCGGTGGCCGCCCGGCGTGCGACGGGCCGCGGCAGTGCCGCGTACAGGCCGCCGGAGACGAGGATCGTGACCGCCCAGCCGAGCCCGCTGCGCCCCGTCCAGGTCGTCGCGAGCGGGCCGGTGAACCATTCCACGCCGGTGAACAGCAGCCCCACCGCCAGGCCCACCGCCCAGGCCGCCACCGCGGTCCACGCGAAGCCGCCCGCGTACCAGTAGGCGCTGGTGGACGTGGTGTCCATGAGCGCCTCCGGGTCGTAGGTGCGCCCCCGCAGCTGATCCACGCCGAAGACGCCGATCCAGGCCGAGAACGTCACCGCGAGCAGATTCAGGAAGGAGATGAACGAATCGACGAAACTGCTCGCCACGAGCATCAGCAGCGACCCCAGGAACAGGCTGATCGCGGCATTCACGCCGACGGCCCAGGCGCGCGGGATCATGAATCCCAGGGTCTGTGCGGTGAATCCGGCCGAATACATCGACATGGCGTTGATCAGCACCATGCCGAGCACGGCGACGGCCAGATACGGAACCGAGATCCAGTCGGGCAGCAGCACCCCGATGAACGCGACCGGATCACGGGTGACGGCGAGCCCCGGCGTACCGACCGCCATCACCGCCCCCATCAGCACCATCGGCAGGAACACGATTCCCGCACCGCCCACCGTCGCCGCGACCATCGCCCGCCCGGACGCCGTGCGCGGAAGGTAGCGGGTGAAATCCGGCCCGGCGGGAGCCCAGCTGATACCGCCGGCCGCCAGGGTGCCGATCCCCGCGATCATCGCCGACGTCGGACCGGCGGGCCGGTCCAGTACCGCGGGCCAGGACGTAGCCCCGGCCAGGTGCACCAGGACCAGCACGCTGAACCCGCCGAAGAGGTACGCGGACCAGGTGCAGGACAGTCGCAGCGCACGCAGGCCGAGCCCCGACAGAAGAAAGCTGCCCGCGACGAAAGCGAACAGTGTCACCACGATCAGCGTCGAGGTGCTCCGGATGCCGAAGAGCAGGCCGAGCACGGCCAGCAGCGCGTACGCGCCGGTGACCGCGTTCACCGTCTCCCACCCCCAGCGGGCCACCCAGATCAGCGCGCCGGGCGCCAGGTTGCCCCGCTGGCCGAAGACGGCACGGGAGAGTGCCATGCCCGGGGCGCCGCCGTTGCGCCCCGCGACCGAGATCAGTCCGACCAGGCCGAACGAGACGGCCGGAGCCGTGACCGCGACGACCAGCACCTGCCACAGGCTCAGTCCGTCGAAGACGACGAGCCCCGCTCCGATGGTGAGCAGCAGCACGGTCATGTTGGCTGCCACCCAGGTGGGGAAGAGGGCCCGGACCCTGCCGGTGCGCTCACTGTCGGGCACGGGCTCGAGCCCACGGGTCTCCACGGCCAGGATCGTACCTTTTCCGGCATACGGGGTGTAACGCCTCGCAGGTGCGGGAATCGTGGCCCCTCGGCGAGGCGTCTGGCAGAGGCCCTGCGCGCAGACTCCACGGCTCAGGGGGCCGTCACGCGCACTCGGCCGCTTGCCGGACCCCGCATCCCTCGCATGCTGCCGCACGTGACCGATACTGGGTGGGTTATGGAATTCGTCATCCTTGCTGTAGTCATCGCCCTGGTCGCGGTCGGCGTGATCAGCGGGCTCGTGGTCAGCAGCCGCAAGAAGAAGCAGCTGCCCCCGGCACCGTCGAGCACGCCGACCATCACTCCTCCCGCCGAGCCCCATGTCGGCGAGGAGGCCGAGACGCCGCGCGACACCTCGCGCCGCACCATCGAGGAGGTCGGCCTTCCGCCCGAGGAGGCCCCGGAAACCGCAGAACCACAGACGCCCGCCGCCCCCGCGCTGGACGTCCCCGAGCCCACCGCCGGCCGTCTCGTACGGCTGCGGGCCAGGCTCGCCCGATCGCAGAACTCCCTCGGTAAGGGGCTGCTCACGCTCCTGTCCCGGGACAACCTCGACGAGGACACCTGGGAGGAGATCGAGGACACCCTCCTCACCGCCGACGTCGGCGTCGCTCCCACCCAGGAACTGGTCGAACGGCTCCGCGAGCGCGTCCGCGTGCTCGGCACCCGTACCCCCGAGGAACTGCGCAAGCTGCTGCGCGAGGAACTCCTCACCCTGCTCGGCACCGACTTCGACCGCGTGGTCAGGACGGAGGGCGGGGCGGAGACCCCGGGCGTCGTCATGGTCGTCGGTGTCAACGGCACCGGCAAGACCACCACCACCGGCAAGCTGGCCCGGGTGCTCGTGGCCGACGGCCGCAGCGTCGTGCTCGGCGCGGCCGACACCTTCCGCGCCGCCGCCGCCGACCAGCTCCAGACCTGGGGCGAGCGCGTCGGCGCCCGCACCGTGCGCGGACCCGAGGGCGGCGACCCGGCGTCGATCGCCTTCGACGCCGTGAAGGAAGGCATCGCCGAGGGCGCCGACGTCGTGCTCATCGACACGGCGGGCCGGCTGCACACCAAGACCGGGCTGATGGACGAGCTCGGCAAGGTCAAGCGGGTCGTCGAGAAGCACGGACCGCTCGACGAGATCCTGCTCGTCCTCGACGCGACCACCGGCCAGAACGGTCTGGTGCAGGCGCGGGTGTTCGCCGAGGTCGTCGACATCACCGGCATCGTCCTCACCAAGCTCGACGGCACCGCCAAGGGCGGCATCGTCATCGCCGTCCAGCGCGAGCTGGGCGTACCGGTGAAGCTGGTCGGGCTCGGCGAGGGGCCGGACGATCTGGCCCCGTTCGAGCCGGAGGCGTTCGTGGACGCCCTGATCGGGGACTGAACCCCTCGTACCGCTACAGCGAGGAGCCCGGCCGCACGCACTGAGCGGCCGGGCTCCACGCTGTAGCGGCCGTGCCGCCGGACCGCCGTCAGCCGCAGGGAGCCAGCCGGTGGCAGATGTACGCCAGCGTGCCCAGCAGCAGCCGGGCCTGCGGGGGCGCCGCCGCGGTGTCGAGGGCCGGTGGGCGCAGCCAGCGGACCGGGCCGAGGCCGCCCTGGTCGGACGGCGGCGCGGTGATGTGGGTGCCGGATCCGAACGCCCGCAGGTCCAGGCCCGCGTCGTCCCAGCCCATCCGGTACAGCAGCCTGGGCAGTTCGGAGGCCGCGCCCGGCGCGACGAAGAACTGCGCCCGGCCGGCCGGGGTCACCGCCACCGGCCCCAGCGGCAGCCCCATCCGCTCCATCCGCACCAGCGCCCGGCGCCCCGCCTGTTCCGCGACATCGAGCACATCGAAGCTGCGGCCCACGGGCAGCAGCATCGAGGCCCCGGGCACCTCGGCCCACGCGCGCGCCACCGTGTCGAGCGTCGCCCCGGCGGGAACCTCCTGCGCGAAGTCCAGTGGATGGGCGCCGGGGGAGAGGCAACCCGGCTCCCCGCACGAGCAGTTGCCGTCCGCGGCGCGCGCGCCGGGCACGACCGCCCAGCCCCACAGTCCCGTGTACTCGGCCACCGCGGTGCCCTCGGCCGCACGGCCGCGGCGCCGTGCGCCGGATCGCCTCTCACGGATGCCGCCGATCGTGAAGCCCATGCCCCCTCCAACGGGTCCAACGCGCCAGTGGTTACGAACCGGAGCGCCGGCGTGACACTCCTTCGTTCCCGGCGACCGGTGTGAGTGCGGAGTGCGCCCCCGGGGTGCGAGACCTCGTGCGCGCCCCTGAATGCATCTCTGCGCCTACCGCTGGTCGCTGTCTGTCAAGTGAATCGCGCCCGGCCGTGGTGGCGTTCATTCGAAGGGGTGGCGAATGGTGGCGTTTCTGTAAACGGCCTCGCCGAGGGGGTGATCGTAGGATTACCGTCGGTACACGAAGCATGGAAGTATGTGCGCCCATGGGTATGCCGGGGGCAACCCGATTTTCTGTTCGATGGTGGGCAACCTGCATACGGGCAGCATCGGTTCACGGCATTCTGATAGAGGTTCGCGCGACAGTATTCGGCGGATGGGGGCGTTCCAGTGAGTGGCAGCGGCGCAGGCGATTCGAATGCCGGTAAGCGCCCCAACGGGCAATTGGGATCATGGTTCGTGCGCAGCGGCTGGTCGAAGGGCGAGCTCGCCCGGCAGGTGAACCGCAGAGCGCGCCAGATGGGTGCCCACCACATCAGCACCGACACCTCACGGGTGCGGCGCTGGCTCGACGGTGAGCAGCCGCGCGAACCGATCCCGCGCATCCTGTCCGAGCTGTTCTCCGAACGCTTCGGCTCCGTCGTCGCCGTCGAGGACCTGGGGCTGCGCGCCGCCCACCAGGCACCCTCCGTGGCAGGCGTCGATCTGCCCTGGGCCGGTCCTCAGACCGTCGCCCTGCTCAGCGAGTTCTCCCGCAGCGACCTGATGCTCGCCCGCCGCGGATTCCTCGGCAGCTCCCTCGCGCTCGCCGCCGGACCCGCCCTCATCGAACCCATGCAGCGCTGGCTGGTTCCCGTCGCCGCCGGCGGGCCCGTGGAGCCGGAGTCCGACGCCGCCGCCCGCCGCCCGTCCCGCCTCTCGGGCCCCGAGCTCGACCTGCTGGAATCCACCACCGCGATGTTCCGCCAGTGGGACGCACAGTGCGGCGGCGGACTGCGCCGCAAGGCCGTCGTCGGCCAGCTCCACGAGGTCACCGACCTGCTCCAGGAGCCGCAGCCGGCCGCCACCGCGAAGCGCCTCTTCCGCTGCGCCGCCGAACTGGCCGAGCTGGCGGGCTGGATGAGTTACGACGTCGGCCTCCAGCCCACCGCCCAGAAGTACTTCGTGCTCGCCCTGCACGCCTCGAAGGAGGCCGGCGACAAACCACTGGGCTCGTACGTCCTGTCCAGCATGAGCCGCCAGATGATCCACCTCGGCCGCCCCGACGACGCGCTCGAACTCATCCACCTCGCGCAGTACGGCAGCCGTGACTGCGCCACCGCGCGGACCCAGGCCATGCTGTATGCGATGGAGGCCCGCGCCTACGCCAACATGGGCCAGCCCAGCAAGTGCAAGCGTGCCGTGCGGATGGCCGAGGACACCTTCCTCGACGCGGGGATCGACGGCGAGCCCGAGCCCGACTGGATCCGCTTCTTCTCCGAGGCCGAGCTCAACGGCGAGAACTCCCACTCCTACCGTGACCTGGCCTATGTGGCCGGCCGCAGCCCCACGTACGCCTCGCTCGCCGAACCCGTCATGCAGCGGGCGGTCGAGCTCTTCGGCGAGGACGACGAGCACCAGCGTTCGTACGCGCTCAACCTGGTCGGCCTCGCCACCGTCCACCTCCTCAAGCGCGAGCCCGAGCAGTCCACCGTGCTCGCCGAGAAGGCGCTGCGCGTCGCCAGGAAGGTCCGCTCGGAGCGGGTCAACACCCGGCTGCGCAAGACCGTCGACACCGCTGCCAGGGACTTCGGGGACATTCCCGAGGTCGCCCGCCTCACCGATCTCCTCACCGAACAACTGCCCGAGACCGCCGAAGCGGTCTGAGCGGCACCTCTGCCCCGGCCACGACGGCCACCCCGCACCGACCGACTTCGGCTCCCCCGATTGCCTGGTCAGCGGGTGGCCGTCGTGGCCGGTTCGTGTGGTCGTTCCCCTGCCGGAGAGTCGTAACCGCACCGTATGCGGCTCCGGCCGCAGAGTAGGCCCGAGCGCGGGTACGGCACGGGCGGTTCATGGGGACGTAACACGGTGGTCCTCTTAGTCACTGCGGCGAAACATCGTGCGGCATCGGCGGAAACGGCGCTGGGCGAATCTCATGGCCATAACCGGCCCGCACCTTTTCCCCAGTGGTCCCGCACGTGGATACGTCCCCACCGCCCCCGCACGCGGCCGCACCGACGACGAGGAGACGCCGATGCCCCCAGGCATCACGACGCTTGCAGCAGACGCCCCGACGCTGTCTGCCGCCAACACCGGGTTCATGCTCATCTGCTCGGCCCTGGTGATGCTCATGACCCCGGCCCTCGCCTTCTTCTACGGAGGCATGGTCCGCGTCAAGAGCACCCTCAACATGCTGATGATGAGTTTCATCAGCCTCGGGATCGTCACGATCCTGTGGGTGCTCTACGGATTCAGCCTCGCCTTCGGCACCGACGCCGGCTCGATCATCGGATGGAGCCAGGACTTCGTCGGCCTCAGCGGGATCGGCGTCACGGAACTCTGGGACGGCTACACCATCCCGGTGTACGTCTTCGCCGTGTTCCAGCTGATGTTCGCCGTGCTCACCCCGGCCCTGATAAGCGGTGCGCTCGCCGACCGGGTCAAGTTCACCTCCTGGGCGCTCTTCATCACCCTCTGGGTCACCGTCGTCTACTTCCCGGTCGCGCACTGGGTCTGGGGCGCGGGGGGCTGGCTCTTCGAGCTCGGCGTCATCGACTTCGCCGGTGGTACGGCCGTCCACATCAACGCGGGTGCCGCGGCCCTCGGCGTCATCCTCGTCATCGGCAAGCGCGTCGGCTTCAAGAAGGACCCGATGCGGCCGCACAGCCTGCCGCTCGTCATGCTCGGCGCCGGTCTCCTCTGGTTCGGCTGGTTCGGCTTCAACGCCGGCTCGTGGCTCGGCAACGACGACGGTGTCGGCGCGGTCATGTTCGTCAACACGCAGGTCGCCACCGCCGCCGCGATGCTCGCCTGGCTCGGCTACGAGAAGCTCCGCCACGGCTCCTTCACCACCCTCGGTGCCGCATCCGGCGCCGTCGCCGGACTCGTCGCCATCACCCCGGCCGGCGGCGCGGTCAGCCCGCTCGGTGCCATCGCGGTCGGCGCCATCGCCGGTGTGCTGTGCGCCATGGCGGTCGGTCTCAAGTACAGGTTCGGCTACGACGACTCCCTGGACGTCGTCGGTGTCCACCTCGTCGGCGGCATCGTCGGCTCCCTGCTCATCGGCTTCTTCGCCACCGGCGGGGTCCAGTCCGACGCCAAGGGGCTCTTCTACGGCGGCGGACTCGACCAGCTCGGCAAGCAGGCCGTCGGTGTCTTCGCAGTCCTCGCGTACTCTCTGGTCGTCTCCGCGATCCTCGCCTTCCTGCTCGACAAGACCATCGGGATGCGGGTCGAGGAGGACGACGAGGTCTCCGGTATCGACCAGGTCGAACACGCCGAGACGGCGTACGACTTCAGCGGCGCCGGCGGCGGTTCGTCCTCCCGCTCCACGCCCCCCGCGCCCGGCACCACGGCAGCCCCGACGAACAAGAAGGTGGACGCATGAAGCTCATCACCGCAGTCGTGAAGCCCCACCGGCTTGACGAGATCAAGGAGGCCCTCCAGGCCTTCGGCGTCCAGGGCCTCACGGTCACGGAAGCCAGCGGCTACGGGCGTCAGCGCGGCCACACCGAGGTCTACCGGGGCGCCGAGTACACCGTCGACCTCGTCCCGAAGATCCGCATCGAGGTCCTCGTCGAGGACGAGGACTCCGAACAGCTCATCGACGTCGTCGTGAAGGCGGCCCGGACGGGCAAGATCGGTGACGGCAAGGTCTGGAGCGTCCCGGTCGAGACCGCGATCCGGGTCCGCACCGGCGAACGCGGCCCGGACGCACTCTGACCGACTGTTCCGCACACGGAAAGGCAGCTGGGTGACGAGCACCGAAGTGACCACCGAATCCGAGGAATCGGGACCCAGCGGCTACGCGGCGGCCCTCGCCACGCTCACCGACGAGTGGCTGACCGGCCTCTTCAACGCCGCGGCCGAGCACGCGGGTGTCCGGGGCGCCGCCCTCGTCGCCGTCGGCGGCTACGGCCGCGGCGAGCTCTCCCCGCGCAGCGACCTCGACCTCGTGCTCCTCCACGACGGCAGCGCCGACGCCGGAGCCGTGGCCGCCCTCGCTGACCGCGTCTGGTACCCCGTCTGGGACCTGGGCCTCGCCCTCGACCACTCCGTACGGACCCCCGCCGAAGCCCGCAAGACAGCCGGCGAGGACCTCAAGGTCCAGCTGGGACTGCTCGACGCCCGGCCCGTCGCCGGGGACCTCGGCCTCGTCGCCTCCCTGCGCACCGCGATCCTCGCCGACTGGCGGAACCAGGCCCCCAAGCGCCTGCCCGCCCTCGACGAGCTCTGCCGCGAACGGGCCGAGCGCCAGGGCGAGCTCCAGTTCCTCCTGGAACCCGACCTCAAGGAAGCCCGGGGCGGACTGCGTGACGCCACCGCCCTGCGCGCCGTCGCCGCCTCCTGGGTCGCCGACGCCCCCCGAGAGGGCCTCGCCGAGGCCCGCCGCGTCCTCCTCGACGCCCGCGACGCCCTCCACCTCACCACCGGCCGCGCCACCGACCGCCTCGCCCTCCAGGAACAGGACCAGGTCGCCGCCGCCCTCGGCCTCCTCGACGCCGACGCCCTGCTGCGCCAGGTGTACGAGGCCGCCCGCACCGTCTCGTACGCCACCGACGTCACCTGGCGCGAGGTCAACCGGGTGCTGCGCGCCCGCTCGGCCCGCCCGAGGCTGCGGGCCATGCTGGGCGGCGGCCGCGCCCCGGCCACCGACCGGACCCCGCTCGCCGACGGCGTCGTCGAGGCCGACGGCGAGGTCGTGCTGGCCCGCACCGCCCGCCCGGAACGCGACCCGGTCCTCGTCCTGCGGGCCGCCGCGGCGGCCGCACAGTCCGAGCTCCCGCTCTCCCGCCACGTCGTACGCCACCTCGCCACCGCCGCCAAACCGCTTCCGGTGCCGTGGCCCGCCGAGGCCCGGGAGGAACTCGTCACCCTTCTCGGCGCGGGCGAGGCCACCGTCCCCGTCTGGGAGGCGCTGGAAGCCGAGGGGCTCATCACCCGGCTCCTGCCCGACTGGGAACGGGTCCACTGCCGGCCGCAGCGCAACCCGGTCCACACCTGGACCGTGGACCGCCACCTCGTCGAGGCGGCCGTCCGCGCCTCCTCCCTCACCCGCCGCGTCGGCCGCCCCGACCTCCTGCTGGTCGCCGCCCTGCTCCACGACATCGGCAAGGGCTGGCCCGGCGACCACTCCGTCGCCGGCGAGGTCATCGCCCGCGACATGGCCGCCCGGATCGGCTTCGACCAGCACGACGTGGGCGTCATCGCCACCCTCGTACGCCACCATCTGCTGCTCATCGAGACCGCCACCCGCCGCGACCTCGACGACCCGGCCACCGTCCGTTCCGTCGCCACCGCCGTCGGGAGCGCCGCCACCCTGGAACTCCTGCACGCGCTCACCGAGGCCGACGCGCTCGCCACCGGGCCCGCCGCATGGTCCACCTGGCGCGCCTCCCTCGTCAGCGACCTGGTCAAGCGCGTCGCGGCCGTCCTCGCCGGCGAGGCGCCCGAGGAACCCGCGCCCGAGGCGCCCAGCGCCGAGCAGGAGCGCCTGGCCGTCGAGGCCCTGCGCACCGGCGAACCCGTCCTCGCCCTGCACACCCAGGCCGAGGCCCCGCACGAGGACGGCGGGCCCGAACCCGTCGGCGTCGAACTCCTCATCGCCCTTCCCGACCGGCCCGGCGTCCTCCCCGCCGCCGCCGGGGTCCTCGCCCTGCACCGCCTGACCGTCCGCGCCGCCGACCTGAGGGCCGTCGAGCTCCCCACGGAACTGGGTGAGAGGGCGGACCTGCTGCTGCTCAGCTGGCGCGTGGCGGCCGAGTACGGCTCCCTGCCCCAGGCCGCCCGGCTGCGCGCCGACCTCGTCCGCGCCCTGGACGGCTCGCTGGACATCCCGGCCCGACTCGCCGAGCGGGAGGCGGCCTACCCGCGACGCCGCGGGGTGAAGGCCCCGCCGCCGAGGGTGACGGTCGCGGCGGGCGGCTCGCAGCTGGCCACGGTGATCGAGGTGCGCGCCCAGGACGCCCCCGGTCTGCTGCACCGGATCGGCCGGGCGCTGGAACAGAGCGCGGTACGGGTACGCAGCGCGCATGTGTCGACGCTGGGGGCGAACGCGGTGGACACGGTCTACGTCACGGACGCGGAGGGCGAACCGCTGTCCGCGGAGCGCGCCGCGGAGCTGGCCCGGGAGATCGAGAAGGCACTCGGCTGAGCCCCCGCACCCTGCGAAAAGGCCCTCGTCCGTCACGAGAACCGGGCGAGGGCTTTGCGTTCTCCGGCGTCCGGATACCCTGGGGGACGACTACCTGCCCCCGCCCCCGACCCTGAGGACCGACGAGCGCCGTGTTCGATACTCTCTCCGACCGCCTTGCCGCGACTTTCAAGAACCTCAGGGGCAAGGGCCGCTTGTCCGAGGCGGACATCGACGCCACGGCTCGCGAGATCCGTATCGCCCTGCTGGAAGCGGACGTCGCTCTGCCCGTCGTCCGGGCCTTCATCGCCAACGTGAAGGAGCGGGCGCGTGGCGTCGAGGTCTCCCAGGCACTGAATCCGGCCCAGCAGGTCGTCAAGATCGTCAACGAGGAGCTCGTCTCCATCCTCGGTGGCGAGACCCGTCGGCTGCGGTTCGCCAAGACCGCCCCCACCGTCATCATGCTGGCCGGTCTTCAGGGCGCCGGTAAGACGACCCTCGCCGGAAAGCTCGGCGTCTGGCTCAAGGGCCAGGGCCACTCCCCGCTGCTCGTCGCCTGTGACCTCCAGCGTCCCAACGCCGTGAACCAGCTGAGCGTCGTCGCCGACCGCGCCGGCGTCGCGGTGTACGCGCCGGAGCCGGGCAACGGCGTGGGCGACCCGGTCCAGGTCGCCAAGGACTCGATCGAGTACGCCCGGACCAAGCAGTTCGACGTCGTCGTCGTCGACACCGCCGGCCGCCTCGGTATCGACCAGGAACTGATGCAGCAGGCCGCGGACATCCGCGACGCCGTCAGCCCCGACGAGATCCTCTTCGTCGTCGACGCGATGATCGGCCAGGACGCGGTCAACACCGCCGAGGCCTTCCGCGACGGCGTCGGCTTCGACGGTGTGGTCCTCTCCAAGCTCGACGGTGACGCCCGCGGTGGTGCGGCCCTGTCGATCGCCCATGTCACGGGCAAGCAGATCATGTTCGCGTCGAACGGTGAGAAGCTCGAGGACTTCGACGCCTTCCACCCCGACCGCATGGCGTCCCGCATCCTCGACATGGGTGACCTGCTCACCCTGATCGAGCAGGCGGAGAAGACCTTCAGCCAGGAAGAGGCCGCTCAAATGGCCTCCAAGCTGGCGTCCAGCAAGGGCGGGAAGGACTTCACGCTCGACGACTTCCTGGCCCAGATGGAGCAGGTCCGGAAGATGGGCTCCATCTCCAAGCTGCTCGGGATGCTGCCCGGCATGGGGCAGATCAAGGACCAGATCAACAACATCGACGAGCGCGACGTGGACCGCACCGCCGCGATCATCAAGTCGATGACCCCGAAGGAGCGCGCCGAGCCGACGATCATCAACGGCTCCCGGCGGGCCCGTATCGCCAAGGGTTCCGGTGTCGACGTCAGCGCCGTGAAGAACCTGGTCGAGCGGTTCTTCGAGGCCCGCAAGATGATGTCGAAGATGGCGCAGGGCGGCGGCATGCCGGGCATGCCCGGGATGCCGGGCATGGGCGGCGGTCCCGGCCGGCAGAAGAAGCAGGTCAAGCAGGCCAAGGGCAAGCGCAAGAGCGGTAACCCGATGAAGCGCAAGGCCGAGGAAGCGGCCGAGGCGGCCCGCCGTGAGCAGGCGGCGCAGGGCGGGGCGTTCGGTCTGCCGGCCGGTCAGGAAGACAAGAACTTCGAGCTGCCGGACGAGTTCAAGAAGTTCATGGGCTGAGCAGCCGGCCGGGTCGCGACCTGGTTCTCACGTCCCCGAGGGGGCGCCCGCTTCACGGCGGGCGCCCCCTCGGGCGTGTGCCCGGGGTGGTGGGGTCCGCTCGGGCGTGTACGCGAGGTCGCGGGGGTCCCTCCATGGGCCCAGCGGGCCACCGCTCCGAGGGCTTTGCCTGCGTTTCTCCCTTAATGTCGGCTCAACGGCTGTCGGCAGAGGAGACCGCGTGACCAATCCCGTACCTCCCCGCGACCGCACCGACCAGCCCTGGCGTTCCGAGGGCGCGCCGAAGCCCCCGCCACCCGGACGGAAGATGCCGGGAGGCTGGGGCGGTCTTCTGCTGACCGCGCTGGCCGTCTATCTGATCGCCAATCTGGTGCTCTCCTTCTTCAACGGCAGGGACGAGCCGACGATCGCGTACACGGAGTTCAGCAAGCAGGTCACCGCGGGCAACGTCTCCAAGATCTACTCCAAGGGCGATGCCATCCAGGGGCAGCTGAAGAAGGAGGCGAAGGTCCCGGGAAGCGACGACAAGTACACCAAGTTCGTCACCCAGCGGCCCGCCTTCGCCGATGACAACCTCTGGGCGGAGCTCGTCAAGGACGACGTCACGGTCACCGCGGAACCGGTCGTCAAGGAACGCAGCTTCCTCGCCAACCTGCTGATCTCGCTCGCACCGATGCTGCTGCTCGTCCTGCTGTGGGTGTTCATCGCCCGGCGGATGTCGCGCGGCGGGATGGGCGGCGGCATGGGCGGCTTCGGCCGCAAGGCCCCGCCGAAACCGGTGGAGCTGGAAGGAGACCGGCGTACGACGTTCAAGGACGTGGCGGGCATCGACGAGGTCGAGGGCGAGCTCAACGATGTCGTCGACTTCCTGAAGAATCCGGGCGCCTACCGGAAAATGGGTGCCCGGATGCCCGGAGGAGTGCTGCTGGCGGGTCCTCCCGGCACCGGGAAGACGCTGCTGGCGAGAGCGGTCGCGGGGGAGGCGGGGGTGCCGTTCTTCTCCGCCTCGGCCTCCGAGTTCATCGAGATGATCGTCGGGGTCGGCGCCGGCCGGGTCCGGGAACTGTTCGCCGAGGCGCGCAAGGTCGCCCCCGCCATCGTCTTCATCGACGAGATCGACACCATCGGACGGGTCCGCGGCGGCGGCTCGGGCATGGGCGGGCACGACGAGCGCGAGCAGACGCT
>NZ_JAELVH010000620.1 GCF_019399235.1 Streptomyces poriferorum
CACCGGTGCGGTGCTCCTCGTCGCCGCCGTCGTCAACGAGTTCAACCGCAGGTCCGGGCCGGGTCACTGACCCACGCCCTGCCCGCTGCCCCCCCCACGCCCTTCCCGTCAATGTCGCAGGAAAGGTCCCACCTCCATGTCTTCGACCACCCGTTCCCGCCGCGTCCTCGCGGTCTCGCTCGCCGGCGTCGCCGCGCTCCTCCTCTCCGGATGCTCCGAGAAAGCCGACGGCGGATCCGGTGACGGCGCCACCTCGCTGGGATTCGTCAACGGCGCCAACACCCACTTCCACACCTGTCTGCTCAAGGCGGTCGAGCAGACGGCCGAGGTGAAGGGGGCGAAGCTGTACTCCGCCAACTCCAAGCAGGACGCGGGCACCGAACTGTCCAACATCGAGGACATGATCGCCCGCAACGTCAGCGCGCTGATCGTGCAGACCGTCAACGTCGACGCCCTCGAAGGAGACATCACCAAGGCGAAGAACGCGGGCATCCCGATCTATCTCACCTCGGTCGCCACCGACGACCTCTCCGACATCCTGGGCGCCGCCGTCGTCGACCT
>NZ_JAELVH010000621.1 GCF_019399235.1 Streptomyces poriferorum
CGTCGACGGATCGACGCCGATCATCAACCACCCGGAGGCGGCGATGCTCGGCGTCGGCCGGATCGTCCCCAAGCCGTGGGTGCACGAGGGTGAACTGGCCGTGCGCCGGGTCGTCCAGCTGTCCCTGACCTTCGACCACCGGGTCTGCGACGGCGGCGCGGCGGGAGGCTTCCTGCGCTACGTGGCCGACTGCGTGGAACAGCCGGCGTTGCTGCTGCGGACGTTGTAGGCCGGGCGCGGCAAGGCACTGCGGGGCTGTTACGGGCTCCGGTGCCGAGGGGCTCCCTCCCGTTCCGCGTTGATCCACCGGGGCCTGGATTGTGCTGATCCATCGGAACCTGGATTGCGTTGATCCACCGGAACGTGGATTGCGTCGATCCACCGGGACCTGGATTGCACTTATCCACCGGAGCGCGGACCGGGAGGAGCCGCCGGATGGTGGGCACGCATACTCGGGGCATGACCGCGTATGACGCCATCGTTCTCGCCGGAGGAGCCGCCAAGCGGCTCGGCGGTGCCGACAAGCCCGGGGTCCGGGTCGGCCGGGACCAGGCGCTGGTCGCCGTCTACCGCGCGGAGCCGCTGCGCCGCGAACTGGCACTCATCGCCACCGAGCACGGCAGTCTGGCCGGCCTGCCCCTGCGGTTGCTCACCCACGAACTGGCGCTCTCCAGGGTGACGGCGGACCCGCTCGCCTCGTTCGACTGCGACACCTGGGAGGACATCGCTTCGGCCCGGGCCCGGATCAGGGAGCATGGGACCGTGCTGGACGAATGGATCACCGCAGTCAAGAACGAACTGGGCATCGACCTCGACGTCGACACCGACGTCCTGCTCGACCTCGCCCGCG
>NZ_JAELVH010000622.1 GCF_019399235.1 Streptomyces poriferorum
CGGGGACACCGAGGCCGACCTGCGACGGGTCGAGCCCGCCCTCCAGCTGGATGCACGCCAGCGCGGTGAGGAAGTCCACCGAGCCCTGCGAGTAGACCTTGCCGTCGCATCCGAGCATCGAACCGCTGTTGTAGTACTGCATGTTGACGACGGTCAGGATGTCCTTGATGTTCAGCGCCGTCTTGAAGTACTCACCCGAGGTGGACTGCATGTCGATGGTCTGCGGAGCCATCGTGATGACGAGGCCGGAGCCCGCCTTCTGCGACAGCGAGCGCAACGCCTTCGTCATGTAGGTGGAGTTGAGGCCGTTCTCCAGGTCGATGTCGACGCCGTTGAATCCGTACTCCTGGATCAGGGAGTAGAGCGAGTTGGCGAAGTTGGTGGCGGAGGCGTCGCTGTTGACCGAGACGGACCCCTTCTCACCGCCGACCGAGATGATGACGTTCTTGCCGGCCGCCTGCTTCGCCTTGATGTCGGCCTTGAACTGGTCGACGGTGTAGCCGTTCAGGCCCGCCGAGTCCAGGTTGAAGGTGACGGCGCCGGGCGTGGTCGTGGCATCGGCGAAGGAGACCGCGATGATGTCGTAGTTCGCGGGCACGTCGCTGAGCTTCTGCACGGTCGCGCCGTTGTTGAAGTTCTGCCAGTAGCCGGTGACCGCGTGCTTGGGCACGGAGGTACCGGGGTTGGGCTCGCCGCCTCCGGACTTGGCCGTGCGGCCGCTGACGGTTGCGGACTTCACGGACTCGCCGGCCGCGTTGGTGGCGGTCACCGAGAACTGGTACGCCGTGTCGGCCGCCAGCCCCGTGATCGTCGCCGAGGTCCCGGTGGCGGTGGTGGCCTTGGCGCCGTCCTTGTAGACGGAGGTGTAGCCGGTCGCGCCGGAGACGGCGTTCCAGGACAGGGCGAGGGAGGAGGGCGTGGCCGTGCCGACAGCGAGACCGGCGGGGGCCGCGGGGATCGCCGGACCGGGGTCGGTGCCACCGCCGCCGTCGGGCCCGCTGACCGAGACGTCATCGACGGTGTAGGCGGCCTGCCCGTACCAGCCGTGCGTGTACACGGTGACGGAGGTGGTGCTGGGGCCGGTCTTGAAGCTGGTGGAGAGCTGGGTCCAGCTGCTGGAGCCGGGGGTCCAGGTCGATACGTCGGTGGTGCCCGTCCCGCTCGCGCCCAGGTAGGCGTACCCGCCCTGGACCCAGGAGCTGAGGGCGTACGTCGAGTTCGGCTTCACGGCGACGGTCTGCGTGCACTTGGCGTTGTCCTGGCCGGCCGGCGTCGCCTTGAGGGCCGCGGTGCCGCCGTGCACGGGGGAGGAGACAGTGGCGCCGGAACCGCCGGAACAGGTCCAGTTGGCGAGGCCGGACTCGAACCCGGCGTTCTTCGCGACGTTGACGTCGGCGGCCTCGGCGCTGCTGACGAGACCGGTGAGGGTCAGCGCGCCGGCGGCGACGACGGCCATGGCGGATCCGAGGAGCGGGCGGGTGTGACGACGTCTGTGGCTGGTGGCGGGGGAACGTTCCACTTGCTGCCTCCGTGGGGGAGTCGGGGATGG
>NZ_JAELVH010000623.1 GCF_019399235.1 Streptomyces poriferorum
ACCGCGCCGCCGGAGCGGCCGACGATTCCCCCCTTGCCCACCGACGCGCCGTTGGCCAGCAGGAACTGCGACAGGTGCATGTACTGCGTCCGGTAACCGTCGCTGTGGGTGATCGTCACCGTGTGTCCACCGGTGCCGTTGTCCGGAATGTTCGTGACGACTCCGGCGCCCGCCGCCGGCAGCGCGGTGCCGACTCCCATGCCGTAGTCGATCCCGCCCAGCGAGCCGCTGTCGAGGTGGTCCTGCCAGGTGCCGGTGATCTGATAGCCGCTGAACGGGTTGTAGATGTCCAGCGCCTGGGCGGGGTTACCCGAGAACAGCACGCCGCCGGCCGCCAGGCCGAGCGTGGTGAACGAGCCGCGCAGCAACGTGCGTCTGCTCATCACGACCCGAGGCCGAGCCTTCTGGACGTCTTCGGAACGATGCTTCTCGCACACGGCAACTCCCTTGTAAATGAAGTGACTTGGCCTGGCAGCGGGGTGCGGGGTCACGGTAGCCTACGCGCATAGATTTTGATAAGGGCATGACATTGCCACCCCTGGCGCGCCCGTGCCG
>NZ_JAELVH010000624.1 GCF_019399235.1 Streptomyces poriferorum
CGCCCGACCCGCCGGAGGCCTCCCGATGCCGTACCGTCCGCGTATCCCGTCCCCCGACCGCCGTACCGTGCTGCGCGGTTCGCTGGTGGCCACGGCCGCTCTCACCCTCCCCGTGGCGGGCGCGGCCGCTCCGGCTTTCGCGCGGTCCGGCCGTCCGGACGCGGCCTGGGGTGTGCAGGTCGGCGATGTCACCTCGTCCTCGGCCCTGGTGTGGGTGCGTTCCGACCGGCCGGCCCGGATGGTGGTGGAGACGTCGGCGACCGAGTCGTTCCGGCGCGCCCGCACCTGGCACGGCCCGCTGCTGGGTGCGGGGACGGACTTCACCGGAACGACGCCTCTGTACGGGCTGCCGCCCGGCGAACCGGTGTACGGCACGTTCCGGACCGCGCCCGCACGCCGGCGCGACGGTGTGCGGTTCCTGTGGTCCGGCGACATCGCGGGCCAGGGGTGGGGCATCAACCCGGACATCGGGGGCTACCGGGTCTACGACGAGATGCGCCGCCTCGACCCCGACTTCTTCCTCTGCAGCGGGGACAACATCTACGCGGACGGGGTCATCGAGCCGAGTGTGACGCTGCCGGACGGGCGGGTCTGGCACAACGTCACCACCCAGGAGAAGGCGAAGGTCGCCGAGACACTCGCCGAGTACCGGGGGAACTTCCGCTACAACCTGCTGGACGACAACCTCCGCAGGTTCAACGCGCAGGTGCCGTCGGTGATCCAGTGGGACGACCACGAGGTGCGCAACAACTGGTACCCCGGGCAGATCCTCGACGACGCCCGGTACAGCGAGAAGAACGTGGACGTGCTGGCGGCACGCTCGACGCAGGCGTTCGGGGAGTACTTCCCGGTCTCGACCCTGCACGGCTCCGCGGGCGGCGACAGGGTCCACCGGGTGGTGCGGCACGGTCCGTTGCTCGACCTGTTCGTCCTGGACATGCGGACGTTCCGCAACGCCAACTCCCCCGGCCGGCAGCCCGACGACGCCACCGGAATCCTCGGTGCCGAGCAGTTGGCCTGGCTCGAGCGGGAGCTGTCGAGGTCCCGGGCGGTGTGGAAGGTGATCGCCGCGGACATGCCGCTGGGACTGGTGGTCGCCGACGGCGCGACGGACTTCGAGGCCGTGGCACAGGGCGACCCCGGGGCGCCGCTCGGCCGCGAACTGCAGATCGCCGGACTTCTGCGGTTCATCAAGCACCACAGGATCACCGGCACGGTGTGGCTGACGGCGGACGTGCACTACACCTCGGCCCAGCACTACGCCCCCGAGCGGGCGGCGTTCAAGGACTTCGCACCGTTCTGGGAGTTCGTCACGGGACCGCTGGCGGCCGGCCAGTTCCCGTCGAACGCGCTCGACGG
>NZ_JAELVH010000625.1 GCF_019399235.1 Streptomyces poriferorum
GGGCGGGGGAAGGCGATGCGTCCACCCGGTGATTGTCGCCGCTCATACGGAAAGGCGCAGCCCGGACCGGGCTGCGCCTCGCGTGTGTGCGTCCTCGGAACGGATTCAGGAGATCTGCGCCTGCCCGGCGCGGGCCCTGGCCGCCGCCAGCTCCGTCGACTCCTTCGGCATGCCGAGGCCGGCGGCCTTCATCGCGAGGCCGACGATCCCGCCGACGAAGACGACGACGATTCCGGCCCAGAAGCCCAGCGGGTTGGCCGCGACCATGAAGACGCCCGCGATGCAGAAGCCGATGAAGGCGATGATGACACCGGTCCAGGCGGCCGGGGTGTGTCCGTGGCTGCTGCCCGCCATGAGTTGCTCCTCGTTGGTGTTGCGCTGTTGGTATCGCTCGGGTCGCCGCGACCGTGCCGCCGTGCTACGAGCTCAGGGTCATTGTCCCGTACGGGCAGGTGCGACGTGAGCTGGGGGTCATGCCTCGCGCGTCGGGTCCTCGCCGCGGTCCAGCGCCTTCCACAGGTCCTCGGGCCGGTCGGGGTCCGGGGCCGTGGGG
>NZ_JAELVH010000626.1 GCF_019399235.1 Streptomyces poriferorum
CCGGCGATGTGGGCGGCGGCTATTTCGCCTTGGGAGTGTCCGATGACGGCGTCGGGGTGGATGCCGTGGTGTTGCCAGAGTTTGGCGAGTGAGGTCATGACGGCGAAGAGTGCGGGTTGGATGACGTCGACGCGGTCGATGGGTGGTGTGTCGGGGAGGCCTTGGAGGACGTCGAGGAGGTTCCAGCCGGTGTGGGGTTGGAGTGCTTGGGCGGCGGCGGTGAGGTGTTCGGTGAAGACGGGTGAGGTGGCGAGGAGTTCGCGGGCCATGCCCTCCCACTGCGAGCCCTGGCCCGGAAACACGAACACGGTCTTCCCGTGATCGGATACCACGCCCTCCACCACATCCGCCGACGGCACACCCCTGGCCAGCGAGTCGAGAGCCGGTGCCAGCTCCTCGTGGCTCCCGGCGACGACGACCGCCCGATGACCGAGCGCCGCCCGGCCGGCCGGGTGCTGGCCCGGGGCCGGGCGGCGCTCGGTCATCGGGCGGTCGTCGTCGCCGGGAGCCACGAGGAGCTGGCACCGGC
>NZ_JAELVH010000627.1 GCF_019399235.1 Streptomyces poriferorum
CGTGGGCGACGACGGTACGGACCGCTCCCCCGCCCAGCAGGTGCGCGACGAGCTCCCGCGCCGCCTCCGTCGCGTATCCCCGGCCCTGGTGTTCCGTACCGATCACCCAGGCGATCTCCGCCCCGGAGCCGCGCACCGTCGCCTGCACATAGCCCGCGAGGCGGCCCTCGTCCCGGATCCGCAGCACCCAGTTCCACCACAGCTCGTCCGGGTCCGGGGATCCGGCGGTCTGCCGCGCGTACCGGGCCCGCAGCCGTTCGGCCGACTCCGGGGCGCCGCCTGTGAAGGCGTACAGGGCCGGGTCTGCGAGCACCGCCGCCATCTCGTCCGCGTACGCCACCCGCAGGGGCTCCGCGTCAAGGCGGGCGGTGGCGAAGGGCGCGGGCCCGTGGTTCGTCGTCATAGGGCGACGACCCTACGCCGGGCCCGCCGCCTGCGAAACGCCCGTGTCCACGCAGGGCCGCGCCACCCGCCACGGCGCAGAACGTCATGAGGCGTCCGCCCCGGCCGCCCCGGCCGC
>NZ_JAELVH010000628.1 GCF_019399235.1 Streptomyces poriferorum
GAGCTGCACCAGTTCGGGGGGCGTGCGGGGCGGGCGGTGATGTCGAATTGCCGGGTTCTCGGTGAGGGGGTCGACTGCCCGAGTGTGGATTCAGTTGCTCTTATCGACCCGAAGGGGTCGGCGGTGGATATTGTTCAGGCTATTGGTCGGGCGCTTCGGCAGAAGCCCGGTCAGGATAAATTGGCGACGCTGATCGTGCCGGTATTTCTCGGTCCGGATGAAACTCCGGAGGATATGCCGTATTCGGCTTCGTACCGTCCTCTTTTGAAGATTCTTTCCGGGCTGCGTGCGCATGATGAGCGTGCGGTGGAAATGCTGGCTGCTCCGCAGGACAACCTGCATCGGACGAAACCGGCGTCGTCGTGGCTCGGTCCGGCGCCCGCGGGTGACGACGAGGAGGAGCAGCGGCTGCTGCTCCGGTTCGGGGTGCACCGCGACCCGGCGCTGGTGGCCAGGATGGTGGAGTACAACCTGATCGAGCCGGAGCACGCGAACTGGCGGGCGGGGCACCGG
>NZ_JAELVH010000629.1 GCF_019399235.1 Streptomyces poriferorum
ACCCAGTTCTTCCAGCGCGCCTCGTACGGAAAGTTCACCCTGCGCCCGCACCCCCAGCGGCAGTGGATCCGGATGCCCAAGCCATCGGTCTGGTACGGGATACAGCGCGACTGGGACAACGACCGGCGCAGCGCCTATCTGCGCGACGCGATCGACGTGGCCGACCCCACCGTCGACTTCTCGAAGTACGACATCGTCTACCTGGTCGCCGACCCCGACGCCCCGGGTGTCGACTCCGATGCCACCAAGGTCGTCAACTTCGACCGCCCCCTGCACGCCGACGGCAAGGACATCAGGCGCGTCGTCACCGTCTTCGAACAGCACCCGCCCGACCACAACGTCCTCGCCCACGAGACCGGACACGTCTTCGACCTGCCCGACCTCTACCACCGGCCCTCGGACGGCAAGGGCGACTGGGACACGTACGTCGGCGACTGGGACGTCATGGGCAGCCAGTTCGGTCTCGCGCCGGACCTCTTCGGCTGGCACAAGTGGAAGCT
>NZ_JAELVH010000062.1 GCF_019399235.1 Streptomyces poriferorum
ACATCACGGAGTAGTGTGGCGCCGGCCGGCAGGGGATGTGGCCCTGTATGCGCGCCAGCCGGCGTACTCCGTGATGTCCTTCGAACCCTCCACCGCGTAGGGCTCGCACAGGAAGCCCACAGCCGTCGTGCCGTCCGAGAGGTCAACCCGGCCCAGCACCATGGGGTGGGGGAGTGCTGCGGTGAGGATGCCCAGGCCCTCGGCGGGGAGTTGCCAGATTTCCGTCTCGATCGCGGCGCCACCCTCGTCCGTGCGGACCAGGCCCGGTTTGGGCGGTGTGGTCGCCAGGGCGTGCAGGCGGTAGACGGGGGCCGTGGTCGTCGTACGGATCAGGCGGGCGCCCAGGACAAGGAGCTGGGGGTTCAGCGGCTCGCCCGTCAGGTGGGCGCCCGCCACCGCGATGCGGACGGGCGGCGTCAGCAGGGCGGCGATGCGGGCCAGGCGTTCGTCCGTGTGGGCGGGGCCGATCAGCATCACGCCGAACGGCAGGCCCGACACCTCGCCCGCCGGGACGGCCACCGCGCACAGGTCGAACAGGTTGGTGGAGTTGGTGAACCGGCCGAGGCGCGCGTTCGCGCCCAGCGGGTCCGCCGCCACCTCGGCGAGCGTGGGGTGGCCGGGCGCTGTCGGGAGCAGCAGGGCGTCCGCGTCGCCCAGTGCGGTCTCGGCCGCGTCCCGCAGTTCCGCCAGCCGGTCCCGGTCCGCGAACAGACGGTGGGCCGGGATGTCCCGGGCCGCGGTGATGATGCCCGCCACTGTGGGATCCAGGTCCGCCGGGCCGCTGTCGACGAACTCGCCCACCGCCGTGTAGCGCTCCGCCACGAACGCCCCCGCGTACAGCATCGCCGCCGCCTCGGTGAACGGGGAGAGGTCGATGGGGTGCAGGACAGCGCCCGCCGCGCGGAGGCGTTCCGCCGTGGCCGCGTATGCCTCTGCCCAGCCGGGGTCCAGCTCGCCCAGCTGGTCCGTCGGCGGGACCGCGATCCGCCACGGGCCCGGGACGCGGGCGGGCACGGGCGCGGGCGTGGGGGTGGCCATCAGGGCGAGCGCCTGTTCCGCCTCGGGGAGCGTACGGGCGAAGACGGTGACGCAGTCCAGGCTCGCGCAGGCCGGGACCACGCCGTCCGTGGGGACGAGGCCCCGGGTCGGTTTCAGGCCCACGATGCCGTTGAACGCCGCCGGGACCCGGCCGGAGCCCGCCGTGTCCGTGCCGAGGGCGAGGTCCGCGATGCCGAGGGCCACGGCCACCGCCGAACCGGAGCTGGAACCGCCGCTGACGCGGTCCGGGGCGTGGGCGCCCCGGACCGCGCCGTACGGGGACCGGGTACCGACCAGGCCGGTGGCGAACTGGTCCAGGTTGGTCGTGCCGATCACCAGCGCCCCGGCGGCCCGGAGGCGGGCCACGGCGGGGGCGTCCGCCGCCGGTTCGTACGCGTAGGAGGGGCAGCCCGCCGTGGTGGGCAGGCCCGCCACATCGATGTTGCCCTTGACGGCGAGCAGGCGGCCGGCCAGCGGAAGGAGTTCACCTGCGGCGAGGCGGGTTCCGAGGGTGTGGGCCTCCTCCTCCAGGTCGTCCTGCGGGCGCAGGCCGATCCAGATCTCCGGGCGGTCCACCGCCTCGATCCGGGCGTACGCGGCGCGAATCCGGGCGAGGACAGGGGTGGACATCAGAGTGCTCCTCGGTTCGTACGGGTGAGTGGGGCCAGGGTGACCAGGGCCGTGCCGGCCTCCACCTGAGCACCGGGGCGGGTGAGGATCCTGTCCACCACGCCGTCCGCCGGGGCGTGCACCCGGGACTCCATCTTCATCGCCTCCAGCGCCAGCAGCGGCTGACCCGCCGTCACCGTGTCTCCCTCGGCCACGTTGAGCTGCCAGACCGAGGCCGCGAACTCGGCCTCCACCAGCCGGCCGCCCGGCGGCACGGTCACCTCGGCGGCCGGCGGGGCCGGGGCGTCGGCGGCCTCCGCCCGGGCGAACTCGCCCGCCGCTTCCCACGCGTCCCGCTCGGCGGCGAAGGCCGTGCCCTGGCGGCTGCGGAACGCGGCGATCGAGTCCGCGTTCCCGGCCAGGAACTCCTCGTACCGGGCGAGCGAGAACTCGCCCTCCTCGATCCGTGGGACGAACCGGCCGGAGATGATGTCGGCGCGCAGCTCAAGGAGTTCGTCGGCCTCCACCGGATACCACTTGATGCGGTCGAAGAACCGCAGCAGCCACGGCGAACCCGGTTCGAACGCGCCGCGCTGCTGCCAGCCCGACCAGACCTGGGTGGTGCGGCCGACGAACTGGTAGCCGCCCGGACCCTCCATGCCGTAGACGCAGAGGTAGGCGCCGCCGATACCGACGGAGTTCTCCGCGGTCCAGGTGCGGGCCGGGTTGTACTTGGTGGTGACGAGGCGGTGGCGCGGGTCCAGCGGGGTGGCCACCGGTGCGCCGAGGTACACGTCACCGAGACCCATCACCAGGTATTCGGCGTCGAACACTGTGCGATAGACGTCGTCGACCGAGTCCAGGCCGTTGACCCGGCGGATGAACTCGATGTTCCACGGGCACCACGGGGCGTCGTCCCGGACCCCCGCCATATAGCGGGCGATCGCCTCGCGGGTCGCCGGATCGTCCCAGGACAGCGGGAGGTGCACGGTCCGGGACGGCACGGTCAGGGCGTCCGTCGGCGGGAGCGCCGCCTCGGTGCGGTGGAGGAGGTCGAGGAGATCTGTCTGGGCGAGGACGCGGGGATCCGTCTGGATCTGGAGGGAGCGGATGCCCGGGGTCAGGCCGGTGATACCGGGAACGGCCGCCGCCGTCAGCGCCTCCATGAGGGCGTGGACGCGCATGCGTAGGGCCAGGTCCAGTTGCATCGGCCCGTACTCGACCAGGACGTTGTCGTCCCCGCTGCGGCGGTAGGTGAGGGCGTCGTCGCGGTACAGGATGCCGCCGTCGGTGATCTCGGGGCGGGGTTCACCGGTGACGGTCACGGGCAGGAAGCGGACCGTGTCGCCCGGACGCAGCTGGCCCAGCTTCCAGCGTTCGGACGTCACCACCGTCGCCGGACAGACGAAACCGCCGAGCGAGGGGCCGTCCGGGCCCAGCAGCACGGGCATGTCGCCGGTGTAGTCGACCGCGCCCACGGAATACGGCGTGTCATGGATGTTGGACGGGTGCAGACCCGCCTCGCCACCGTCCGCCCGGGCCCAGCGCGGCTTCGGACCGATGAGGCGGACGCCGGTCCGGGCGGAGTTGAAGTGGACCTTCCAGTCGGCCGCGTAGAAGTCGTGGATGTCCTCCTCGGTGAAGAACTCCGGTGCCGCGTGCGGGCCTTCGGCTGCGGCGATCTGCCAGGTGTCCGTGAGAGCGGGGCGCTCGGCCGCCGGTACGGGGACGCCGTCCGGCACGGCCGTCCCGCCGTGCAGCACGTCGCCCGTGCGCAGGGCCCGGCCGCCGTGCCCGCCGAAGCGGCCGAGCGTGAACGTGGCCGCGCTGCCCAGGAACTCCGGGACGTCCAGGCCACCGCCGGCGAACAGGAGGTACGTGCGCAGGCCGTGCTCCTGCGGGGCGCCGAGCGTGAGGGTGGCGCCGGCCGGGACGGTCAGCGGCTCCCACTGGGGGACCGGTACGCCGTCGACCGTCACCGGGGCTGCCGCGCCGGTGACGCACACCGTCGTGGGGTGGGTGAAGCGCAGTGCGGGGCCCTGGAGCGTGCACTCCAGGCCGGGTGCGCCCGGGGCGTTGCCGAGCGCGGTGTTGCCGAGCCGGAACGACAGGTCGTCCATGGGGCCCGACGGCGGGACACCGACCTGCCAGAAGCCGGTGCGGCCCGGCCAGTCCTGCACGGTGGTCAGGGTGCCGCCGGAGACCACCTCGATGCGGGGCGTCGGGTCGTAGATCGTGGCGAGCGTCGCCGTGGAGTGGGTCGCGTCACGGACCCGCTCGTCGGCCAGTGCGGCCCGGACCAGCCCGAGGTTGGTCTCGATGCCGTCGATCCGGGTGGCGGCGAGTGCCGCGTCCAGCCGCGCCAGGGCCTCGGCACGGTCGGTGCCGTACGCGATGATCTTGGCGAGCATCGGGTCGTACGCCGTCGTCACCTCCGTCCCCGTCTCGATCCAGCCGTCCACGCGCAGGCCCTCGCCCCGGGGGAAGTCGACCCGGGTCAGCAGACCGGCGCCCGGGCGGTGGTCGCGGCTCGGGTCCTCGGCGTAGACCCGCGCCTCCACGGCGTGGCCGCGCGGTGCCTCCGGCTGCCGCACGACGGAGGTCTCGCCCTGGGCCAGGCGCAGCATCCACTCGACGAGGTCGACGCCGTGGATCTCCTCGGTGACCGGGTGCTCGACCTGGAGGCGGGTGTTGACCTCGAGGAAGTACGCCTCCGACCGCGCGGCGTCGTACACGAACTCGACCGTTCCGGCCGAGCGGTAGCCGACCGAGGCGCACAGCTCCCTTGCGGAGTCGGTCAGTTGTGCGCGGACACGACCGGGTAGGTCAGGCGCCGGGGCCTCCTCCAGGACCTTCTGGTTGCGGCGCTGCAGGGAGCAGTCGCGGTCGCCGAACGTCACCACCCGGCCGTGCCCGTCGCCGAACACCTGGACCTCGACGTGGCGGGCGTCCTCCACCAGCCGTTCCAGGAAGACCCCCGCCGAGGAGAACGACGCGGCGGCCACCCGCTGCACCCGCTCCCAGGCGCCCGCGAGCTCCTCGGCCGACCGGCAGGCCGACATGCCGATCCCGCCGCCGCCGCCCGTGGCCTTCAGCATCACGGGATAGCCGATGCGCTCGGCGGCTGCCAGCGCCGACGGGAGATCCGGGAGGAGCCCGGTGCCGGGGGCGAGCGGGACACCCGCCGCTTCGGCGGCCGCGCGGGCCGTGTGCTTGGCGCCGAAGAGGTCCAGCTGGGCGGCGGTCGGCCCGACGAAGACGATCCCCGCCTCCTCGCAGCGGCGGGCGAACTCCGCGTCCTCGGACAGGAATCCGTAGCCGGGATGGATGGCCCCGGCCCCGGTGTCCTTCGCGGCCCGCAGCACCAGATCGGCGTCCAGATAGGACTCCTTGGCGGGCGCCGGGCCCAGCCGGACCGCTGTGTCCGCGAGCCGGACGTGCGGGGCCGACCGGTCCGGGTCGGAGAAGACGGCGACCGTACGCAGGCCGAGGCGGCGGGCCGTACGGATGATGCGCACGGCGATCTCGCCACGGTTGGCGATCAGCAGCGTGTCGAAGGCCGTCGGCGTCTCGAAGGTCATGGTCATCGGCTCGTCCCGGTGAGGGTGGCCTCTACCGCCGTCGGGTCGAAACCGTTGCAGGGGTTGTTGGTCTGGGGGCAGTTGGAGACCAGCACCAGCACATCCGTCTCCGCCCGCAGGGTGAGCGCCATGCCGGGTGCGGAGAGCCCGTCGACGATGCCGAGCGTGCCGTCCTGCTCCACGGGCACGTTCATGTACCAGTTGATGTTGGACACCAGATCGCGTTTGCCGAGCCCGTGCCGGGCGCCCTCCGCCAGGAAGTTGTCCACGCAGGCATGCTGCGACCAGGTGTGATGGCCGTAGCGCAGGGTGTTGGACTCCTTCGAGCACGCGCCGCCGACCGTGTCGTGGCGGCCGCAGGTGTCCGCGGTGACCGTCATCAGCGGGGTGTGCTCGTTCGACATCAGCACGCTGCCGGTGGTGAGGAAGAGGCCGCCCCCGGCCTGGATCGTGTCGGGCGCGCTGTAGCGGACCGCGGTGTCATGGGCGTCGTACACCAGGCAGTCCACCGCCTGGTTGCCGTGCAGATCGGTGAGGGTGAGGTGTTCGCCGGCCCGGACGGTCGCGGACCAGGCCGCGCGGGCGGGAATGACGGTCGTCGAAAGGACCGTGGCGGACGTGGTCATGCGAGCCCCCGGGCGGTGAGGAAGTCGACGGTGTTGAGGAAGGCGCGGCGGCCCTCCGGCGTGGCGTCCCACAGGGCGTCGCCCGGTGACGTCGGCCGGGCGCGCCAGGCCAGCACCTCCAGCGGGGTGCTCGTGTAGGCGGGGCGGGGGTCCAGCGGATGCGGGACGTTCGCGATCAGCACGGTCAGGTCCTGCTCGGCGCGCAGCGTCACCGCGGCACCCGGTCCGGCCGAACCGGTGAACTCCGTGGTGCCGTCCTCGCGGATCCGCACCCCCTGGAAGAAGGACAGGGAAGGCGGCAGGTCACGTGGTTCCAGACCGTTCTTCGAGGCGGCCAGTTTCAGCAGTTCGCGGCCGGCGGGGGAGGCGGACTGGGGGGTGCCGTCGCCGTACCGCTCGGTGTTCCTCCGCAGGGTGGAGGTGCCGCACAGGGCGTCGTGACGGCCCGAGGCGTCGGCGGTCACCGAGGCGAGCACCCGTCCCTGGTCGGAGAGGAGCAGCCGGCCGGCGCCCAGGTAGGCGTTCCACTGGACCTTCACGGTGTCCGCGGTGTTCAGCCGCTCCCACGGCCGCCCCTCCGCGTACAGCAGCAGATGCGCGCAGGCGTCGCCGGCCAGGTCGGTGAGGCGCAGTTCGGTGCCACGGGCCAGGACGCGGTGCGTGTAGTTGCCGCCCGCGACCGTCTCGGCCCAGACCGGGGTGCCGGGGGCGGTGTCCGGCCAGTCGCTCGCGGGCACCACCGGCATGGCCCCGTTACGGGTGCCGTGCTGGGCGCGGGCGTGGTCCCGGGCTCCGTGTGTCGTCGCTGTCGCCATGGCTGTACCTCCGGCTCGACGTGTTGCCGATGCTTGTTTCTGTCGCGCGACAGAAATTAGGACGCCGGGGAGTCATGGCCATTGCCCGTTCGTTGCGCGGGAGTTACCGAGTACTCACCAAGATCGCGACGGGCGGGGATGTGCGACGATCGGCGCATGCCCAGTACCTCAGGAACCGGCGGCCGGCGGATCGGCCGGCCGCGCGCCACCCAGCGCCCGGACAGCGGACTGTCCGCGCGGGACGAACTTCTGGCCGCGGCGGCGGAGTTGTTCACCACGCGTGGGTACGCGGCGACCACCACCCGGGCCGTCGCCGAGCGGGCGGGCATGCGGCAGGCGACGATGTACCACTACGTGGCGGGCAAGGAGGATCTGCTGGCGGCACTCCTGGAGTCGACCGTCGCCCCCTCGCTCGCCCTCGCCGAGAAGCTGCTCGCGGACGGGGGCCGGCCGGCCGAGGACCGCCTGTGGGAGCTGTGCCGGGCGGACGTGGCCCTGTTGTGCGGGGGCCCGTACAACCTGGGCGCGCTGTACGTGCTGCCGGAGGTGCGGGCCGAGCGTTTCGCGGACTTCCACCGGGTGCGGGCGGCGCTGCGCTCGGCGTACGGGGAACTGCTGGTCGCCACCGAGGCGGGCGCGGCGCTCGGCGAGGGCGAGGCACGGCTCCGGGCGGACCTGGTCTTCGGGCTCATCGAGGGCGTGATCCTCGTGCATCTGTCGGAGCCCGGGCGGGAGACGGAGGTGTTCGCGGCGGCGACGGCGGACGCGGCGCTGCGGATCGTGGGGCCGGGGCCGGGGCGCGAGGGCTGAGCCGGGGCCGGGGTGATGGCCGGGCGGACTGGTGCCCGCATGACTGTCGGCCGGTCCTTGTCACGCGGACCGGCCGGCAACGGTGGTTGATCCCTCCTCCGGGGCGGACGGGACGTACCGACGGGGCGGGAGTGCGGACGCGGGGCTTCAGGCCCGGGCGCCGCTGCTGCCGCTTCTCATCGACGCGCCTGCGCAGACCAGTCCCAGCAGGACGGTCAGACCGCCGACGATGACGTTGTTGAGCACGACGCCCATGTCCGGGCTGCTGCCCACCACCCAGGGCGAGATGATCATCCAGGCGCCCATGGCGCAGATGGCCCAGCTCAGGCCGTACATCCGCTGCGGCATCACGGTGAATCCCAGCCCCAGCACGGCGATCGCGATACCCATGATCAGGTTGTGCGTCACGAGCGGTGGCTGCGAGGTCGTGAAGTGCAGCACCCACGGCGATACGGCGCAGTACAGACCGACCAGGAACACCGGCCCGTCGACGAGCGCCACGTCGCGGCCGCCCATCATCCGGTCGTAGCGGTCGCGCATTTCGGAGACGTCGGGGTGTCCGGTCATGTCGTGACCGGTGTGCGAGACGTTTGACATGGTTCGTCTCCTTTGGTCCTGCGGGCCTGGCCGCCGCTGTGTGCGGCAAGCGGTCCGTTCTGACCATTGTGCTCTTATATGCCCCTTATGTGTAGGTTCAAGGCAGCTGAATCTCCGCAGGATCCGCATCCGTGAACCCGTCGTCGAGCTGCCGGGCCAGTGAGATCAGCTCCGGCGTACGCAGCACCCGGGCGCCGTACCCCGGCAGCGGGACGTGCAGCGGACCCGTCCAGCGCGACGGGATCGACCCGAGCCCGTACACCGCGCCCGCCAGCGCCCCGGTCACCGCCGCCACGGTGTCGGTGTCGCCGCCCACGTCGATCGCCGAGGCCAGCGAGGCCTCGTACGAACGCGTCGTGCGCAGCGCCCAGAGCGCCGTGCCCAGGCAGGGCCACACCGCACCGTTGAACTCCGTCGCCCGGTCCGGATGCCAGTCCGGAGCCAGGACGCCCGCCCAGCGCTCCCGGTGGTCCGCGTGCACGTCGGCCAGCGCCTCCGGGACGGCGGCGAGCGGGTCGGCCCCGTTCAGCGCGACCCGGATCAGCTCGTGCAGGACGGCGGTGCCCTCCCATGCCGCGCGGTCGCCGTGGGTCAGGGCGGCGATCCGGCGGGCCGCGTCCATGGTCGTGGCCCGTGCGTCCGCGTCCGGCCGCCGCGGCCCGGCGAAGTACACGGCGGAAGTGGCGGCGCGCATGAGCGAACCGTTGCCCGCCGCCCGGCCGTTGACCTGGAAGTGCAGCGCCGCAGCGGTGTCCCACGGATCGCCACTGGTCAGGACGTCCTCGGTCTGGAGGCCGATGTCCTTCGGATCGCCGGCCGCCCACCGCCGGAACCGGCCGAACAGGTCGGGGAGGTCGAGACCCCCGCGCTCCAGCAGCGACTGTGCGACGAGCACGGCCATCTGCGTGTCGTCCGTCGCCTCACCGGGGTCCCAGCCGCCGCCGCCGCACATCGTGCCGGTGCCGTCCGGGAAACGGGCGGTGTAGACGCCGGCCGGTCCGAACTCGAACGGCGCGCCCAGCGCGTCGCCGACCGCCGATCCGACCACCGCGCCGGCTGCCCGGTCCTGCCTGCTCAGGGAGTCCATCGGGTCAGCGTACGGAGGCCGGCCGCTTCGCGTACGCGCGATATACGGCCCCGAGCAGCACCGTGGCCGTCAGGAAGAGGACCGTGAACCACTGGAAGTACCAGTGCCCGCCCGCCGGGTCGTACACCGCGGCCCGCGGCCAGGCCAAGTTGACGGTCATCACCGCTCCGTACGCAAAGGCCAGTGCGTTCACCGGCAGGCCCCAACGGCCGAGCGAGAAGAGGGGCGCGCCCGTCTCGTCGTGCAGCGGGCCGGTGGCGGGGGAGAGCGGGAGGCGGCGCAGCCTGCGCAGCAGCATCGGGCCCGTGACCATCGCGTACGCCAGGTACAGCATCGCGATGCACGTGGTGCCGATCGCCAGGAACGCCTCCGGCGAGGCCAGGTTCAGCAGTCCGAGCGCCGCGGCCGCCGCGCCGACGAACAGGGCGGGCGCGGCGGGCATCCCGGTGCGCGGGGAGACCTTGGCGAGCCGGGACGAGCAGGGCAGCACCCCGTCGCGCGCCATCGAGAACAGCATCCGTGAACCGGACGTCTGGATCGCGAGCGTGGCCACCGCGACGGCGACCGCCACATCGGCGAGCAGCACCCGGCCGACGCCGTCCCCGAGGCTGCTGGTCAGCACGTACGACAGGCCTTCCGTGGCCAGCCGGCCGTCGGTCAGGTCCGGTGCGGCCAGGATGCCCGCGAGGACCAGCAGCCCGCCGAGCACCCCCGCCGATGCCAGCGCGAGCAGGATCGTGCGCGGGGCGGTGCGGCGCGGTGAACGGGTCTCCTCGCTCATCTCCCCGGCGCTGTCGAAACCGATCAGGACGTAGGCCGCGGTGAACGAACCGACGAGCAGCGCCCCGAGGGCGCCGCCCTGGCCGCCGGTGTGCAGCGTGACTCCGGCGGTGCGCTCGGTGTGGGTGAACAGGAGGACCAGGATGAGTACCGCGCCGATGATCTCGGCCGTCACCCCGATCCGGTTGACCGCCGACATGACCTTGTTGTCGAGCAGGTTCACCGTCGTCGTGAGGGCCAGGAGCGCCACGGCCAGCAGCGCGGCGTTGGCCGCGCCCGTCGCCGTGGTGGGCGCCGGGTCACCGCCCACCAGCTGGAAACCGGACCAGATGGCCGGCAGTACCACCTGGAGGGCCAGCGCCGCGGCGGCGACCACGACGATCTGCCCGATCACCATGATCCACCCGGCGTACCAGCCGAACGCGGGAGTGCTGAGCCGGGTCGACCACTGGTAGATGGCACCCGACAGCGGGTAGCGGGCAGCGAGTTCGGCGAAGCACGCGGCGACCAGCAACTGGCCCACGAGTACGGCAGGCCAGGTCCAGAAGAAGGCGGCGCCGCCGAAGGAGAAGCCGAACGCGAAGAACTGGAAGACGGTGGTCAGAACGGAGATGAAGGAGAAGCCGGCCGCGAACGAGGCGTAACGCCCCATGGACCGGTGCAGCTCCTGGCGGTAGCCGAAACCGGCCAGGGAGGCGTGGTCGCCCTGGCCGGTTCCGGCGGGATCCGGTCGTACGTCCGTTGGTGCGGTGGCGGTCATGTCAGCCCCTGTCGCCGATTTCCTGTCGGGCGACAGAAATTAGGGACGCGCTGTTTCCGGGGCGTGACGAGGCCGTGTCCGCGCGGGGCCGAAGTGCTCACGCCCTGCGGTGGGTTGCCGGGGGAGTCGCCTCGGGTCCCGCGCGGCAGGGTGCTACTTGGCGGGCATCAGCACCGTGTCGACGATGTAGACCGTCGCGTTGGCGGTCTGGACGTTGCCGCAGACGACCTTCGAGGAGTCGTTGACGGTGTACGCCATGTCCGAACCGGACGTCGTCAGCTCGCTCTTCTCCAGCGTGTCGAAGGAGCCCTTCTCCAGCTGCTTCGGCGTCAGCTTCTGGCCCACCACGTGGTAGGTGAGGACCTTGGTGAGCGCGGCCTTGTCGGCGAGCAGCTTGTCCAGGTCGGCCTTCGGGACCTTGGCGAAGGCGTCGTTGGTCGGGGCGAACACGGTGATGTTCTGCGCGTTGTTCAGCGTGTCGACCAGGCCGGCCTTCTTCACCGCGGTGACGAGGGTGGAGAGCGCCGGGTTGTTCGAGGCGGCCGTGGCGACCGGGTCCTTCGCCATGCCGTCGAAGGAGCCCGCGCCGTCCTTCGGCACCGTCGAGCAGGCCGGACCGAAGGGCTCGTTCATGGGCGTCACGTCGCCGGCGGGCTCCGATGCCTTGTCCGAGGCCTTCGCCGAGCTCGCGGAGGAGCCGGACGCGCTGTTGTCGGAGTCGCTGGAGCAGGCCGTCAGAGCCAGTGGCAGGACGACCGCGGCGGAGAGTGCGACGGCGGCGCGACGGGCGTGGATGACCTTCATGATGTCTCCTGATGTGGATGAGTGACGGATGTGTCACGTTCAGTGATGGATATGAGGTGTGTGAGGTGCGTGAGGTGTGTGAGGTGGGGCCGGTGTGCAGGGAACGCGCTCGTAACGCCCGTTCAGGACACGTCGACCACCACGGAGTGCCAGCCGGTCGCGCCGTTGGGTACGGTGCCGACGCGTTCTTCGGTCTGGGTGGCGCCGGTGCGGTCCGTCGCGCGGACCTCCAGGGTGTGGTTGCCGGAGGTGGCCGGCCATTCCCACACCCATTGGCGCCAGGTGTCCCGGCTGTCCTCGGCCGCCAGCCGCGCGGTGTTCCACGGGCCGCCGTCCACCCGGACCTCGACCCGCTGGATGCCGCGGTGCTGGGCCCAGGCGACCCCGGCGACCGGGATGGTGCCGGCCTTCGGGGAGGCGAAGGGGCGGGGGGTGTCGATGCGGGACTCGGTCTTGATGGGCGCCTGCCGGGACCAGGACCGCTTGACCCAGTAGGCGTCGTAGTCGTCGAACGTGGTGAGCTCGATGTCCTTGAGCCACTTGCAGGCCGACACGTATCCGTACAGGCCGGGGACGACCATCCGGACCGGGAAGCCGTGCTCGAAGGGCAGCGGCTCACCGTTCATGCCGAGGGCGAGCATCGCGTCGCGGCCGTCCATGACGTCCTCGACCGGAGTGCCGATCGTCATGCCGTCCACCGAACGCGCCACGATCTGGTCGGCGGTTCCGCCCCGGGACGGGGGCCTCACCCCGGCCGCGGCGGAGCCGGGCACCGGCAGGACCAGGTCCCGCCGTGAGGCGGCGGCCCCGGCCTGCACGGCCGAGGTGAGCCGCCGGCCCAGCAGTCCGGCGCCCGCCGAGGCCGCCGCCGCGGCGCTCGCCGCGATGACGAAGCGCCGCCGGTCGAAGGTGCCGTGGCCCGGCTCCGCGTCCCTCCCGCCAGCCGCGGGGGAGGGGCCCGGAGCCGGGGACAGCCGTCCGGCCAGGAGATACAGCACTCCCGCGGCCACCACGGCACCCACCACCGAGGGCAGCGCGTCGGACACCCGGCCCTCGGGCCGGCCGATCGCCGCGACTGCCCCGACCACTCCGAAGACCAGGACGGCTGCCGAGCCGAGCAGCCGGCGGTGCAGCGCCAGCACCCCGACCGCCATGGCGAAGACCGCCAGCAGGGCCAGGATGCCGAGTTGCAGCACCAGCTTGTCGTTCGTGCCGAAGTTCCGTACGGCGAAGTCCTTGAGCGCCGGGGGAGTGCGGTCGATCACCGCACCACCCACCGCCGCGACCGGACCGGCCTCGGGACGGACGACCGCCGCGACGAGCTCGGCGACGGCGAGGGCGCAGAACCCGGCGATCACACCGCTGAGCGCGGCGAAGGCCGCACGTGCCCAGCGGGAGCGCCGGGACCCCTGGGCCCCGTTCCGCGTGTCGTTCTGATCTTCACTCACAACCGGCATTCGTTCCCCGGAGCCCGGCGGATTGGTCTGTCACTCGACCGAATGAGAACCGGCCCGCACCAATCCGCGGCGCGACCGGCAACGAACCACATCCGAAAGGCATGGCCACCCCTCCGTGACGGAACGAGGAGCGGCCGGTGCCGGTGAGCCGAGGAGGGCGTTATGACAGACAGGCGGCGACGCACGGCCGTCGTGGGGAGCGGGGTGGCGGGACTGACCGCCGCCCACATCCTGCGCAGGGCGCACGACGTGACGCTGTTCGAGGCGGACGACCGGGTGGGCGGCCACGCGCACACCCACGACCTGCCCGCGTCCGACGGCCGGATCCACCGCGTGGACTCCGGCTTCATCGTGCACAACCGGCGCACCTATCCGCATCTGCTGCGGCTCTTCGCGGAACTCGCCGTCCCGACACAGGAGTCGGAGATGAGCATGTCCGTACGGTGCGAGGGATGCGGCCTGGAGTACGCGGGCGCCCGCGGACCGGCCGGTCTCCTGGCCCGGCCGGCCACGGTCCGCGACCCCGCCTATCTGCGGATGCTGGCCGCCGTGCCCCGCTTCCACCGGGCCGCCCGGCGGCTGCTGGAGGACGGCGGCCCGGACGCGGACACGATGACGCTCGGCGACTTCGCGGCACGCGGCAGGTTCTCCCCCTACTTCACGGCCCACTTCCTGACCCCCGTGGTCTCCGCGGTCTGGTCCTGCGACCCGGTGACCGCGATGCGCTACCCCGCCCGTTACCTCTTCCGCTTCCTCGACCACCACGGGATGCTCACCGTCGGCGGATCCCCGGTGTGGCGGACCGTCACCGGCGGATCGGCCGCCTACGTCGACCGGGTCACCAAGCAGCTCGACGCCGTCCGCACGTCGACCCCGGTCCGTACCGTTCGCCGTCACGCGGACGGAGTCGACCTCGTCACCGCCGACGACACCACGGAGCCGTTCGACTCCGTCGTCATCGCCACCCACCCCGACCAGGCGCTGCGCATCCTCGCCGATCCGACCGACGAGGAGACCCGCACCCTGGGCGCCTTCCGCTACTCCCGCAACCCCACCCTGCTGCACACCGACACCCGGCTGCTGCCCGGCGCCCGAGGCGCCCGCGCCTCGTGGAACTACCTGATGCCGTCCTGCTCCGCCGACGCCGCCCACGTCACCGTCAGCTACGACATGAACCGGCTCCAACGCCTCGACGCACCCGAGACCTTCGTCGTCACACTGAACGGGGCCGACCGCGTCGCCCCCGGCCTGGTCCGCGCCCGCATGGTCTACGAGCACCCCGTCTTCACCCCCGGGTCCGTCGCCGCGCAGACCCGGCTGCCCGCCCTCTCCGGCCCCGTCACCGCCTACGCGGGGGCTTACCACGGCTGGGGCTTCCACGAGGACGGCTGCCGCTCGGGGGCCGAGGCCGCCGCCGCACTGGGGGTGGACTGGTGAACGCCCTCTACCCGTGCACGATCACGCACGTACGGACCGCGCCCAGCAGATACGCCTTCCGGCACCGCACCTACCTGTGGCTGATCGACCCGGACGAGCCCCCGCCGCTGCCCCGGGCCCTGCGCCCGCTGGCCGGCTTCGACGCGCGCGACCACTTCGGCGGTACGGCCCCGACCATCCGGGCCGGCCTCGACCGCTTCCTGGCCGCCCACGGCATCGACATCGCCGACGGCTCCGTGCGGATGCTCACCCAGGCCCGGGTGCTGGGCCACGTCTTCAACCCGCTGACCGTCTACTGGTGCCGCCGCGCCGACGGCACCCCGCTCTGCACGGTCGCCGAGGTCCACAACACGTACGGCGAACGCCACTGCTATCTGCTGCGTCCGGACGGCTCCGGGCAGGCGGACACCGGCAAGGAGTTCTATGTGTCGCCGTTCTTCGGCACCGACGGCGACTACCGGATGCGGCTGCCCGAACCCGGCCCCCGGCTCACCCTGACGATCCATCTGGAACGCGCCGGCACCCGGCCCTTCACCGCCACCGTCCGGGGCGTACGACGGCCGGCCGCCCCGGCCCAGCTGCTCCGCCTCGCCGTCCGCCACCCCTGGTCCACGGCCGTCGTGTCGGCCGCCATCCGGCTGCACGGCATCCGCCTCCTGCTGCGCGGACTGCGCGTACAGCCCCGTCCCCACCACCGCACTCAGGAAGGAATGCAGTGAGCGTGTCCACGTCCCACTCCCCGTCCCACTCCGCCCCGCCTCCCGTGGACACCACCACGGGTGCCGGCCCCGGGGGCCGGGCCGGCCTCCTGCCGCCGCCCCGTGCCTCCCGGCTGCGGACCGCCGTCGCCGAACGGCTCGTCCGCCGCGCCCTGGCCCGTCTCCCGCTCCGGGTCCGCCTGGCGGGACACGAGGACCTCGGTCTCGGCGGCCCGCTGATGGACGTGAGCGACCCCGCCACGTTCTTCCGCCGCATCGGAGCCGACGGACTGATCGGCTTCGGGGAGTCGTACATGGCGGGCGAGTGGGACTCGCCAGACCCGGTGGGGGTCCTGACCGTCCTCGCCGACCAGGTCGCCACCCTGATCCCGCCGCCCCTCCAGCGGCTGCGCGGACTCTGGGCCCGCCGCCGCCCCGCCGGACAGCTCGGCACGCAGGAAGGCGCCCGCGACAACATCAGCCACCACTACGACCTGTCCAACGAACTCTTCGCGCTCTTCCTCGACGAAACGCTCAGCTACTCCGCCGCCCTCTTCCGCGGCTTCCCCGCCGAGCCCGCGCTCCTGCCCGCCGCCCAGCACCGCAAGATCGACCGGCTGCTCGACCTCGCCGCGGTCGGCCCCGGCACCGAACTCCTGGAGATCGGCACAGGATGGGGCGAACTCGCCATCCGTGCCGCGGCCCGCGGCGCCCGAGTCGTCTCCGTCACGCTCTCCCAGGAGCAGCGGGACCTGGCGCGCCGCCGGATCAGGGACGCCGGATTCGAGGACCGCGTCGAGGTCCGGCTCTGCGACTACCGGGACGTCGACGGGGTGTACGACGCGGTCGTCAGCGTCGAGATGATCGAGGCGGTAGGCGCGGACTTCTGGCCCGTCTACTTCCGCACCCTGGACCGGCGGCTGGCCCCCGGCGGACGGATCGCCCTCCAGGCCATCACCATGCCCGACGACCGGATGCGGGCCGGCCGGAACACCTACACCTGGATCCAGAAGTACATCTTCCCCGGCGGACTCCTTCCCTCCGTCGAGGCCATCGAAGAGGTCACGGCCGCACACACCGCTCTGCGCGTCGAGCGCTGCGACGACTTCGGCACGCACTACGCCGAGACCCTGCGCCTGTGGCGTGAACGGTTCACCGAACGGGCCGCCGATGTCGACGCCCTCGGCTTCGACGCCACCTTCCGGCGTATGTGGACCTTCTATCTGGCCTACTCCGAAGCGGGATTCCGCTCCGGCTACCTCCATGTGCAGCAGATGCTGCTGACCCGTCAGGAAACGGCGTGATGACACTCACCGGCAAGTGGGCGGCCACCGGCGCCGCCCAGCGGCTCGCACCCCTCGTCGAGCAACTGCTCGGCGGCGAACTCCCGGTCAGGGTACGGATGTGGGACGGCAGCGAGACGGGGGCCGCCGACGGCCCCCTGGTCCATGTCCGCTCCCGCCGGGCGCTGCGCCGGCTGCTCTGGGCACCGGGCGAACTCGGTCTCGCCGAGGCGTACATCTCAGGAGACGTCGACATCGAGGGGGACCTCGCCGACGGGTTGCGGGCGATGCGCCACGCGGTGCGCGAGCGGGGCCTGCGACCGCCGCGCCCCGGGGCCGGCGACCGGCTGCGCGCCGTCGGCACCGCGCTGCGCATGGGGGCCGTCGGCCCCCGGCCGCCGGTCCCCGCCGCCCGGGCCGGACTCCACGGCGTCCTGCACAGCAAGGCCCGCGACCGGGCCGCCATCAGCCACCACTACGACCTGTCCAACGCCTTCTACGCGCTGCTCCTCGACGAGACCATGGCCTACTCGTGCGGCTACTGGACGAGCGACGCACCCGGCTACGGCCCCGCCGACGCGCAGCGCGACAAACTGGAACTGATCTGCCGCAAGCTGGCCCTGCGCCCGGGCTCGCGGCTGCTGGACATCGGCTGCGGCTGGGGATCGCTGACGCTGTACGCCGCACGGCGGCACGGTGTCCGTGTCACCGCCGTCACCCTGGCCCGGGAACAGGCGGCGTACGTCCGGCAGCGGGTGGCCGAACAGCACCTGGAGGACCTGGTCGAGGTCCGCTGCTGCGACTACCGCGACATCGGCCGCGCACCCGGCCATGAGGGCGGGTACGACGCGGTGTCCACCGTCGAGATGGGCGAGCACGTCGGCGACGCGCAGTACCCGGCCTTCGCCGGGACGCTGCACGGCATGCTGCGGCCGCGGGGCCGGGCGCTCGTCCAGCAGATGTCGCGGGGGCGCGGGGCCCCGGGCGGCGGGGCGTTCATCGAGTCGTACATCGCGCCCGACATGCACATGCGGCCCCTCGGAGAGACAGTGGGCCTGCTGGAGGGCGCGGGACTCGAAGTGCGTGACGTGGACGGGCTGCGCGAGCACTACGTCCTCACCGTCGACGCGTGGCGGCGCACCCTGGAGGAGCGCCGGGCGGAGTTCGTCGCGCTCGTCGGCGAGGAGACTGTGCGGGTGTGGCGGCTCTATCTGGCGGGTGGCGCCCTCGCCTTCGAGGAGCGGCGCATGGGCGTGGACCAGATCCTCGCCGTGCGGCCGGACGAGACCGGTTCGGCCGGGATGCCGCTCAGCCGTGCCGGCTGGTACACGGGTGCCGCGGAGGTCCCTGCCGCCCGTCACGGGGAGACGGCCGGAGCCATCGGATGAGCGGCTTCTCCTGGGCGGCGTTCGCGCAGGGCCTCGCACCCTGCGCGGGTGCCGCCCTGGCCGTCATGCTCGCCACCTTCGCCGTCGGCCTCCACAAGGGTGTGCACCGGGTCGTCGACGTGGCCTGGGGGATCGGGTTCGCCGTCGTCGCCCTGGTCTCGTACGTCCTGTCGGCGGGTGAGGGCGACGACGGCCGACGGTTGCTGGTCGCGGTGCTCACGGCGGTCTGGGGGCTGCGTCTGGCAGGGCACATCGCCCACCGGGGCCGGGGCCACGGCGAGGACCCGCGCTACGAGGCGATGCTCGCCAAGGCGCCGGGCAACCCCGATCTGTACGCCCTGCGGAAGGTCTACCTGCTCCAGGGCGCCCTGGTCTGGCTGATCTCGCTCCCGGTGCAGGCGGCCGGGTACCTCACCGGACCGGTCGGGGGATGGGCCTGGGCCGGGGCGGCGTTGTGGGCCGTCGGGCTGCTGTTCGAGGGCGTGGGCGACCACCAGCTCGCCCGGTTCAAGGCCGATCCGGCCAACCGCGGGAAGATCATGGACCAGGGGCTGTGGGCGTGGACCCGGCACCCGAACTACTTCGGCGACTTCTGCGTGTGGTGGGGCCTGTTCCTGATCGTCTGCCAGGCGCCCGGGCCGGCCGCCGCCACGCTGGTCTCGCCCGTCCTGATGAGCTTCCTCCTCATCGGCGGCAGTGGGAAGGCGCTCCTGGAACGGCACATGGCCGAGCGGCCCGGGTTCGCCGCCTACCGGGCCAGGACCAGCGGCTTCCTGCCCCGCCCGCCGCGCCGCTGAGCAGTCCCGCCGCCGCGCCGCTGAGCAGCCCCGCCACGCCGCGCCGCTGAGCAGTCCCCGCCCGGCCTCTTCCCCGGAGGCCGGGCGGCGCTCAGGCCGGCAGGCTCATCAGTGCCAGCGGGGCCGACGTCGGCTGCGCCGAGCCGCCCGCGGGTTCGACGGTGACGCCCATGCCCGTGGCGCCGTCCACCGGCCCGTCGAGCAGGGTCGCGTACGTCGTGGGCGAGTCGCCCGACGCGCGCATCAGGCCCGCCGAGCGCATCGTGCCGCCGTCGTCGAACCACAACTGGTAGACCTTGCCACCCGGAGCCTCGGCCAGTCCCGAGGCCAGGAACACGGCACGGTCCTGGCTCTCGGAGACCACCACGGTGCCCGTCGCGCCGTCCTCCAGCGTGCCGGACCGTGACTTCGCGTCGGGTGCGGCGAGGACCTGGACGAGCCGCGTGTTCGCCTCCTGCGCGGCGCGGGCCTCCTGCCGGGCGTCCTGCGCCACCTGGTTCTGCCAGGCCGCGACGCCGCCGAAGGCCGCCGCGGCGGCCAGGCTCGCGGCGAGCGCGAACGCCGGCCACCGCCGGGTCCTGCCCGCGCCGTGCTGACCGGTGGCCCCCGGCCGGGTGCGGCGGCCACCGGGCGGCGGCTCCTGACGTACGGTCGCGATCTCGCGCAGCACCCGCTCGCGCAACTCCCGCGAGGGCGCGGCGGACACGGCGAGCCCCAGCCGGGTCGCGGTCTCCGAGAACTCGAGCACCTCCACGGAGCAGGCCGCGCAGTCGCCCAGATGCCTCTCGAACTCCCGGCGTTCGGGCTCCGGGAGGGCGTGCAGGGCGTAGGCCCCGGTCAGTGTGTGAAGTCCGGCGTCGCTCATGCGCTCACCCCGAGGCAGTCGCGCAGCCGGATCAGCCCGTCGCGCAGTCGAGTCTTGATCGTTCCCAGCGGTGCCGCGAGCAGCTCCGCCACCTCGCGGTAGGTCAGCCCCCGGTAGTACGCCAGGGTGACGGACTCCCGCTGCAGTTCGGAGAGCGTCCGCATGCAGCGGCGGACCTGCTCCCGCTCCAGCCGGGTCTCCACCTGTTCGGTGACGTCGTCGAATGCGGGGGTGCGGTCGAGCAGGGCGGCCTTGTGCTCACGTGCCGTCGTGGCCTCCACCGAGCGGACCCGGTCCACCGCCCGGTGATGGGCCAGCGTCAGCACCCAGTTCATGGCGCTCCCGCGGGCGGCCTGGAAGCGAGGCGCCGTACGCCAGACCTCGACCAGGACCTCCTGCGCGACCTCCTCGGACTGGGCCGGGTCACGCAGCACGCTGCGCACCAGTCCGAGTACGGGCCCGCACACCGCCTCGTACACCTGGGAGAAGGCGTCCTGATCGCCCCGGGCGACCATCCCCAGGAGTTCCTGGAGATCAGGGCCCGCCGAGGCCAGTCCGCTGATGTGCACGGCTTCTTTCACGCGGGCGTCCTCCCAGGATGCTCATCGGTCTCGTGGGGTGATTCGGAGCCGAAGGCGGCGCGGATTGGTCAGGTGACCGAAATCCTCGCACCCGCGCGAGACCCCCGTGCGAGACCGCCCGTACGAGATCACCTGTACGAGATCACCCGCGCGAGACCGCCCGGAGGAGGTCGCCCGGACGAGACCACTCGGACCGTTCCTCAGCGGCCCGCCGCTACATCGTCCGCCCGGTCCGGGAGCCCGCTTCCGGACCGGGCCCCGCGGGTCCGGACCGCGCGCAGCACCAGGAAGAGCAGCAGTCCGAACGGCGAGAGCAGAATCGTCAGCACCAGCAGCGGGCCCGTCACCAACGGAGGGATCCCCAGCCGACGGCTCTCCAGGAACATCCACTGGCCCAGCAGCAGGTCCCAGGCGATGACCTGGGCCCACACCGCTCCCGCCCCGTTCGCCAGCGCGGTCAGATCACGGAACGTGTCGATGTCCGGGCTGCTCACCGCCGTCCAGAGCTCGGGAAACACCGGGAGGGCCATCGCCAGGTACACGGCGAGCACCGGCAGGACGGTCAGCGGCGAGGCGGCGATCCGGGCCGTGACCGCCCGGCCCGGCAGGAAGATCATGAGCAGCCAGAACGGTGCCGCGAGGATGAACGAGATCTCGAACAGTGCACCGGTCATGATGCGAGCTCCTTCGTGGTGGAGGGGGAGAGGCGCGCCTCGGGACGCCCCCGCAGCGCGCCGCAAGTACCGGCGGCGGTGGCGGCCAGGACGACCGCGGCGGCTGTGAGGGTCACGCCGTCGGGACGGACCAGCGGCTGGCCGCGCAGCGCCTGCCAGGCGACCAGGGCGGTGACCGCGGCATAGGCGCCGGAGGCGACTCTCACCAGGCGCAGCCGGACCCCGGGGTCACGCAGCCGGACGAAGCGCGGCGCCAGCGCCACCAGGGTGAGCAGGAGGAGCGGGAGCAGCTGGAGTGCGTGCATCCCCACGAAGTGCGGGATGCGTAGATCGCCGCCTGTCGTCGACCAGCCGGTCAGCGGCATCGAGGGCCCGCCGTCCGGTACGCCCACCGCGTGGGCGCCCACCACATCGGCCGTGTCGAGGTTCCCGGCCGCCCGCTGCTCCTTGGAGGGCCGCGTCATCAGGAAGCCGAAACCGGCCCCCACCAGGGCCAGCAGCACACCCGAGCGGATGGCCCAGGCGGAGGCGCGGTCGGCGATGCGGGCGCGCAGCAGGAGGATCGCGATGACCAGCGTGCCGGCCCAGAGGATGACCACTGTGGCGCCCATCACGGCGAACAGCGACGAGTCGAACGGTGTCGCGTGGTTGAAGTGACTGCGCTTCCCGCGGACGACCTGCCCGATGATGATCGCCATCTCGACCAGGCTGGCGACCGCGACCACGGTCCCGGCCCACCAGCCGGTGCGCCGGCCCCGGGTGAGCAGCGTCAGCATCCAGGCGAGCGCGAGGGCGTACACCACGAACGAGACCGCGAACTTGAAGGGTTTGAACCAGATCGCCGAGCCCGCCAGGACCCGGTCGTCGACCAGCAGGCCCACGCCGGAGACGACTGTCGTCACGGCCATGGCGGCGGCGAAGAGGACTAATGGACGGTGCCAGGTACGCCAGTGCGGCATGAGATCCCCCTGAGATGGACATGGATAGTGGCACTTCCCGCTATCCGATAGTGGAACTATCTAGGATGGGAGACGGGTTGGCAAGCGGGATGAAGGAGAACGCGCGGTGCGCATCGGCGAGTTGAGTCGCAGGTCCGGGGTTCCGGTACCGACGATCAAGTTCTACGTACGGGAGGGGCTGCTGCCGGCCGGACGGTTGACCAGCCCGAATCAGGCGAGCTACGACGACGGGCACGAGCGCAGGCTCCGGCTGATCCGCGCGCTGCTGGACGTCGGGGGGCTCCCGCTGGCGGCCATCGGGGAGGTGCTCCGGGTGATGGAGGACCCGGAGCAGCCGTTGTTCGACGTGCTGGGCGCGGCGGCGAAGAGCATCGCGCCGTCGCGGGGTGGCGATCCCGGGTCCGAACTGGAGGACGCCCGCGAGGATGTCGCGGAACTGCTGAAGCGCAAGGGCTGGCTGTGCGAGGCGGGCAGCCCCGGCGGGGAGTCCCTGGCCGAGGTGCTGGTGGCGCTGCGCCGGGCCGGCCACGGCAGCTTCGTGGAACTGCTCGACGACTACGCGGCGGCCGCCGAAGAGGTCGCGCGCGCCGACCTCGACTACGTCGGGCGCCGTGTGGCGCGGGAGGACCTGGTGGAGGGCGTGGTCGTCGGCACGGTGCTCGGTGAGGCGATGTTCGCCGCCCTGCGCCGTCTCGCGCATGTCGACGCGTCGGCGCGGGCGTTCGGCGAGGAGGCGCGCGGCTGAGTCCGCGGCGCGGTGGTGGGGTTACGGGTTACGGGGTGCGCGCGACCGGGTCCGCGGTGCGGTCGCGAGGGCGGGCGCGACCGTGCCCCGGTCCGAAGGGGCCGGGGCACAGTGCCGTTCGTCGCCAGGCGCTACGCGGCGCTCTCCTGCTCGCGCTCCACCTGCGCGTTCCACTCGCGCTTGACGGAGCGCCAGGTGTCGTCGTTCTGGCCCAGCCGCCAGTAGCCGGAGATCGACAGCTGCGGCAGCGGGATCCCGCGGTCGAGCCGCAGGTGGCGGCGGATCTCCTTGATGAAGCCGGCCTCGCCGTGAACGAAGGCCTGGACGTCGCCCGCGGGGAACTCCAGCTCCTTCACCGCGGCGGTGAGGGCCTCGCCCACCGGGCGTTCACCCCGGTGGAGCCAGGTGACCTCGACGCCGTCAGGGGACGCGATCTTCTGCTCCTCCGAGGCGTCCGAGACCTCGATGAACGCGTGCACCACCGCACCGGCGGGCATCTGCTCCAGCGCCGCGGCCACGGCCGGCAGTGCGCTCTCGTCGCCCACCAGAAGGTGCCAGTCGGCCGAGGCGTCGGGGCCGTAACCGCCGCCGGGGCCCAGGAAGGTCACCTGGTCGCCCGCTGCCGCGCGGGCCGCCCACGGACCTGCGAGGCCCTCGTCACCGTGCACCACGAAGTCGATCGCGAGCTCCCGGACGGCCGGGTCCCAGGAGCGCACCGTGTACGTACGCGTCGTGGGCCACAGCTCGCGCGGGTACTCCTCGCGGATGCGGGCCATGTCGAAGGGGTGTGCGTAGTCGGCGCCCTCGGGGGCGAAGCACAGCTTGACGTAGTGGTCGGTGAAGCCGGACAGCGCGAAGTCGGCGAGACCGTCACCGCCGAGCACCACCCGGATCATGTGCGGGGTGATCTGCTCGGTGCGCAGGACCTGCGCACCCTGCGCCGTGGGTGCCTGCCGCGCCGGTCGTTCTGCCACGAGGTTGTCTCCCTGCTCCGGGTATCGGACCGATGGCCCATACATGCGACCATCGGTCTTAGGGTTACCTAACCTAACACCTCGGGTGAAGAGGTGTGGAGGCAATTAACCGCCGGACATCAACCGCTCGGCGCACCGCCCAATGCCACCGCGCAGCGCCACCGCTCAATGCCACCGCGCAGCGCCACCGCTCAATGCAGCCGCTCAGGTGGCAAGGGCGGTGAGGAGGCGTTGCAGAGCCCCGCCCAGTCCCCACTGGTCCGCAAGTGCTTCGAGTGTCGCGGGGTCCCGGGGTTCGGTGGGCAGTGCGGGGTCGAACTCCGGCAGGGGTACGTCACCGGCGACCCGGACCACGGTCGGCGCGACGGCCACGTAGTCGCGGGCCTCGTCGAGCCGCTTGCGCTGCGAGGGTGTCAGCTTGGCGGCCGGATCGTCGACCGCTGCCATGATCCCGGCCAGATCGCCGAACGCGTCCAGCAGCTTGGCCGCGGTCTTCTCGCCGATGCCGGGAACGCCCGGCAGTCCGTCGCTCGGGTCGCCGCGCAGCAGCGCCAGGTCGACGTAGCCGGAGCCGGCCACCCCGTACTTCTCGCGGAGCCACGCCTCGTCCGTCATCTGGAGGGTGCCGACGCCCTTCAGCGGGTAGAGCACCCGCACCCCGCGGGCGTCGTCCACCAGTTGGTAGAGGTCCCGGTCGCCGGTGACGATGTCGACCGGGCCGGTCGCCAGGCCGGTCAGCGTGCCGATCACGTCGTCGGCCTCGTATCCCGCGACGCCGACCCGGGCGATGCCCAGGGCGTCGAGGACGTCCGCGATCACCGGCACCTGCGGGGCCAGCGTGTCGGGCGTCTCCTCCTCGTCGGGCAGCCCCGCGTCCGTCTCCACGGCGACGCGGTGCGCCTTGTACGAGGGGATCAGGTCGACCCGCCACTGCGGCCGCCAGTCCGCGTCCCAGCAGGCGACCAGGTCGTCCGGCCGGTGGTCCTGCACGAGGCGGCCGATGAAGTCCAGCAGTCCGCGCACGGCGTTGACGGGTGTCCCGTCCGGCGCGCGCACCGAGTCGGGCACCCCGAAGTAGGCGCGGAAGTAGAGGGAGGCGGTGTCGAGGAGCATCAGGCGTCGCGTCACACCCCGATGATGCCGCACCCCACTGACACCGGCCGCCGCGGACGCGGTTCCCCAACCCGTGCCGCTCTTTTATGACCTGGGTCACTCTTGTGTTTGCCCTGTGTAAGTGGGGGCAGGCGCGCCATCGGAGCGGACCACGTCGCATTTTCAACTAGTGCACGTGCCATGCGGACCGAATCCGCACCGCTCCACGGTCTGCCGGAGGGGGTGGCAGACCGTTTTCGGTTCAACGCGTGAGGTGTATGTGTCAAGGCTGCAAGCCGAACACTTGTACAAAGTTTTCGGCAGACGACCCGATCAAGCCGTACGGAAGCTCGAGAGCGGCACGGACCGTGAAGCGCTGCGCGCCGACGGAACGACCGCAGCGGTGATCGATGCATCGTTCACCGTGGAACCGGGCCAGATCTTCGTCGTGATGGGTCTGTCCGGGTCCGGCAAGTCCACGTTGCTGCGCATGCTCAACGGGCTGCTGGAGCCCACCGCCGGCCAGGTGCTCTTCGACGGCCAGGACCTGACCGCCCTGAGCGCCGCCGAGCTGCGCCATGTCCGCTCCACCAAGATCAGCATGGTGTTCCAGCACTTCGCGCTCTTCCCCCACCGGAGCGTCCTGGAGAACGCCGCCTACGGCCTGGAGGTGCAGGGTGTGCCGCGCGCCGAGCGCAACCGCCGCGCCACCGAGGCACTGGAGATGACCGGTCTCGCCGGCTGGGAGAAGTCCTGGCCCGACGAGCTCTCCGGCGGCATGCAGCAGCGCGTCGGCCTGGCCCGCGCGCTCGCCACCGACGCCGACCTGCTCCTGATGGACGAGTCCTTCAGCGCGCTCGACCCGCTGATCCGCCGCGACATGCAGGACCAGCTCCTGGAGCTGCAGAAGAGGCTGAAGAAGACCATCGTCTTCATCACCCACGACCTCAACGAGGCCATGCGCCTCGGCGACCGCATCGCGGTGATGCGCGACGGCGAGATAGTCCAGCTCGGCACCGCCGAGGACATCCTCGTCACCCCGGCCAACGACTACGTCGCCTCCTTCACCCAGGACGTCGACCGCTCCCGGGTGCTGACCGCGGGCGCCATCATGGCCGAACCGCACACGGTGATGGGCACCACGACGGACGACGGCAGGGAACTGCGTACGCCCGCCGACGTGCTGCGGGAGGCACCGGCCACCGTCGCCGAGTCCACCCCGATCATCGAGCTGTTCACGCCCTGCTCGCAGAGCGGGGTCGCGGTCGCCGTGACCGACGACAAGGGCAAGCTCGTCGGCGTCGTGCCGAGGGCCCGGCTGCTCGCCGTGCTCGGTGAGCCGATGACCCCGACCGAGGCTCCCCAGGACGCCAAGGCCTCCCTTAAGAAGGTGGCCAGTGTTTAGGCTCCATCTCGGCGACTGGGTCGACTCCGCCGTCGACTGGCTCCAGACCCATCTGGCCTGGCTCTTCGACGCCATCAGCTCCGTGGTGAGCGGCATGTTCGACGGCATCGCCGCCGTGCTCTCCGCTCCCGCCCCCCTGCTCTTCGCGGGCATCGTCGCCGTCATCGCCTGGTGGCTGCGCGGCCTGCTCGCCGGTGTGCTCGCGTTCGTCGGCTTCGCCCTCATCGACTCGGTCGAGTTGTGGGACGAAGCGATGGACACCCTCACCCTGGTGCTCGTCGCGACCATCGTGACGCTGGTCCTGGCCATCCCCCTCGGTATCTGGGCGTCCCGCTCGAAGACCGTCAGCGCGGTGACCCGGCCGGTCCTCGACTTCATGCAGACCATGCCCGCCATGGTCTACCTGATTCCGGGCGTCATCTTCTTCGGCGTCGGTGTCGTCCCCGGGATCATCGCCACCATCATCTTCGCGCTGCCCCCGGGCGTCCGGATGACCGAGCTCGGCATCCGCCAGGTCGACGGTGAACTCGTCGAGGCGGCCGAGGCCTTCGGCACCACGTCGCGCAACACCCTGCTCCGGGTGCAGCTGCCGCTCGCGCTGCCCACGATCATGGCGGGCATCAACCAGGTCATCATGCTGGGCCTGTCCATGGTGGTCATCGCCGGCATGGTCGGCGGCGGCGGCCTCGGCGGCTCCGTCTACCGCGCCATCGGCAACGTCGACGTGGGCCTCGGCTTCGAGGCCGGTGTCTCCATCGTCGTCCTGGCGATGTACCTGGACCGCATGACCAGCGCCCTGGGCCGCGAGGTCTCCCCGCTCGCCCGCCGCGCGCTCGCCAAGGCGCAGGCGGTGACCGGCGGGCTGAAGGTGTGGAACTACCGCCCGCAGCCCGTCGTCGCCCTGGTCGGCATCGTGGTCCTCGCGCTCGTCGCCGGCGGCATGGGCATGTTCGGTTCCTCGGACAAGGACAGCACCGCGGGCTCGGACCCCAAGAACATCGGGGCCGGCAAGAAGATCAGCATGGGTTACATCCCGTGGGACGAAGGCATCGCCTCCACCTTCCTGTGGAAGGAGATGCTGGAGCAGCGCGGCTTCGAGGTCGACGTCAAGCAGTACGAGGCCGGCGCGCTGTACACCGGTATGGCGGGCGGTCAGATCGACTTCGAGACCGACTCCTGGCTGCCGGTCACCCACGCCTCGTACTGGAAGAAGTACAAGGACCGCCTGGAGGACATGGGCTCCTGGTACGGCCCCACCTCTCTGGAGCTCGCCGTCCCCTCGTACGTGAAGGGCGTCGACTCCCTCGACGACCTGAAGGGCAAGGCGTCGGACTTCAAGGGCCGGATCGTCGGCATCGAGCCGAGCGCCGGTGAGACGGGCCTGCTCAAGGACAAGATCCTGCCGGGCTACGGCCTGGACAAGGAGTACAAGGTCGTCGACGGTTCCACGCCGGCCATGCTGGCGGAGCTGAAGCGGGCGTACGCCAAGAAGGAACCGATCGTCGTTCCTCTCTGGTCGCCGCACTGGGCCTACAACCAGTACGAGCTCACCAAGCTCAAGGACCCCAAGAACCTCTGGGGCAAGGGCGACGGGATCCACACGCTGACCCGCAAGGGTTTCGCGGCCGACAACCCCGAGGTCGGCAACTGGCTCAAGAACTTCAAGATGACCGAGGACCAGCTCACCAGTCTTGAGGCGCAGATCCAGAAGAGCGGCTCCGGCAAGGAGCAGGAGGCCGTCCGCACCTGGCTGAAGGCCAACCCGGGCGTCGCCGACAAGTGGACCCCCGTCAAGAAGGCCACCACCTCCAAGGGCGCCAACGGCAAGGACGAGCGCGACCGCGCCGTCGAGATGGCCTGGTTCCCCTGGGAGGAGGACATCGCCGCCACGTACCTGTGGAAGGCCGTCCTGGAGGACCGCGGTTACAAGATCAACCTCAAGCAGTTCGAGGTCGGACCGATGTACGCCGCGATGTCCCGCGGCCAGATCGACGTGCAGTTCGACGGCTGGCTGCCGTACACCCAGAAGAACTACTGGGACAAGTACGGCACCAAGCTGACCGACATCGGCTCGTGGTACGGCCCGACCTCCATCGAGATCGCGGTGCCCGACTACGTCAAGGACGTGAAGTCCCTGGCGGACCTGAAGGGCAAGGGCTCGCAGTTCAACGGCCGGATCATCGGCATCGAACCGGGCACCGCCACGATGGAGAACCTCAAGAAGAACGTGCTGCCGGGCTACGGCCTGGACAAGGAGTACAAGGTCGTCGACGGCTCCACTCCGGCGATGCTGGCCGAGCTGAAGCGCGCGTACGCCAAGAAGGAGCCCATCGCCGTCGTGCTGTGGACCCCGCACTGGGCGTACAGCGAGTACAAGATGACCAAGCTCCAGGACCCGAAGAAGGCGTTCGGTGACGGCGACCGGCTGCACACCATCGCCTCCAAGGAGTTCCCGCAGAACTACCCGCAGCTGACCAAGTGGTTCAAGGACTTCAAGCTCAGCGAGGACCAGCTCGCCGGCCTGGAGAACCAGATCCAGAAGCGCGGCGCGGGGCACGAGGAGGAAGCCGTGAAGGCCTGGATGGATATGAACCCGGGCATCGCGGACAAGATGGCTCCCACGCAGTAACAGCGGCAGCGGCCCCATCGGGGGCACGTCACGCGAAGGGGTGGGCACCGCCGGTGGCGGTGCCCACCCCTTTCGGGCTGTCGGAACGTCCCTATACCGGCCTTCCTCGCCCAACGGTGTGCGTAAGGTGCTCGCAACCGGAAGGATGGCGAGTCGGGAGGGAGCCGGACATGGACGACAAGGAAACACTCCGGGTGGGTGCCGCGGTCCGCCGACAGCGCAGATCCCTGGGACTCACCCTGGCCGCGGTCGCCGCGCGCAGCGGCCTGTCCGTGCCGTTCCTCAGCCAGATCGAGAACGAGCGGGCCAGACCCAGTGCCCGTTCCCTGGACCGGGTCGCCGAAGCCCTGGAGACCACCACCGCGCGCCTGCGCGCTGCGGCGGACTCGGCTCGCGCGGTCGATGTCGTGCGCGGAGGCGAGGAGGAAGGCGTGCGCAGGGTGGTGCGCGGCCGCCATCAGCTCAGTGCCCTCGAATTCACCGGGGAGCTCGACCTGGGGCGCGAGTTCCAGCACCGCAACGACGAGGTGATGTACGTCGCGGAGGGCGCCGCCGAGGTCGAGGCCGAGGGCCAGGCCTACCGGCTGGAGCGCGGCGACACCCTGTTCCTCTCGGGCGGGGTGCGCCACCGCTGGCGCGCCACCGTTCCCGGCACCCGGCTGCTGTTCGTCGCCGTCGCCGAGCACATCGACGCCACCTTCGACCCGCGGCGCTGAGGGCCAGGGGCCCCGGTCACGCGGCCCCTGCCGTCACCGGCGCGGCGCCCCGCGGCGCCGCGAGCAGCTCCCCGCCGATCAGTCCGCGCACGGTCCGCGCCCCGGCCACCGCCCAGGCCGCCACCAGCAGCACGTACAGGGCCACGGCCAGCCAGGTGAACGCCGCCAGACCGGTGTGCCGGGCCAGACCGGCGGCCCCCGTCACACACGTACCGACGGGGAAGGTGAAGCCCCACCACGTCATCGCGAACGTCATCCCGCCCCGCGCCGCCCGCACCACGAGGGCGCCGGACAGGGTCAGCCACAGCAGTGCGAACCCCATGACCGGCACCCCGTAGAGCACCGCGAAGGCACCGAGCGCGGAGGCGTACGGTGCCTGGATCGCACCCGGCGCCACATCGGCCAGCGCGTTGACCGCGGTCGTCGACTGGCCCAGCGGGCCGAGCACCAGGAACAGCGTGGGTGTCAGCACGAGCGGCAGCGGCCCTCGGTGGACGAGCCGGGCGAAGACCAGCGGCAGCATCACCAGCGTCGCCAGCAGACTCATCCCGAACATCGCGTAGCAGGCGAGGAGCAGCGCCTCCCGCCACTGGCCCGCCGGAAGCTCCGTCACCAGCAGCGGCCCGAGCGCGGCCGACACCATGGGCGCCACCACGGGCAGCAGCCACACCGGGGACGCGCTGCCCGGCTCCGTCCGGTGGCGCACGATCATCAGATACGGGATCACCACGGCGGCGGCCAGCCCTGTCAGGGTGCCCGCGGTGTACAGCAGCACATCCAGGGCGAGCGCCGCCCGATGTCCGATCACATCCTTGCCGACCACCATCCCGGACCCGCCGACGGCCAGCAGCGCCATCGAGAGACAGCCGTAGAACGGTGCGACCGCCGGGTCCAGCAGATGCGCCCGGGCCTGGTCGCGGTGGGCCGCCCAGTGTCCGGCGCGGGCCGCGAGGACGGCGGCGAGCAGGAGGGCGGAGAGCACCCACACCGCCGCGCAGGCCGCCCGCAGCCCGGGCACGTGCACGGGCAGGGCTGCGCCCGCACTCGCCACGATCGCGGTGCCCATGACGGTCGCGTACCAGTTCGGGCCGAAGTGCCGCAGGGACGGCCGCCGGGCGGCGGCCGAGTACGGGGGAGCGGTGCGGGTCTGCGGAAAGATGGCCATGCCACGATTCTCGGCACCCGGACCGTCCCCCACCAGGGAGTCCCGGCCTATGAGGTCATAAGGTGGACTTATGACCAGCGACGCTCCCGCACTCCTCTCCCACCGGGTACCCGATCTCGGCGCCCTGGAGCTGCTCCTCGCCGTCGCCAGGCACGGCAGCCTGGGACGGGCCGCCCGGGACGTCGGCATCACCCAGCCCGCCGCCAGCAGCCGCATCCGCTCGATGGAACGACAGCTGGGCCTCGCCCTCCTCGACCGCTCGCCCCGCGGTTCCCGTCTCACCGACGCGGGAGCGCTCGTCACCGACTGGGCGCGCCGGGTCGTCGAGGCCGCCGAGGCGTTCGACGCGGGCGCGCAGGCCCTGCGGGACCGCCGCGACTCCCGGCTGCGGGTCGCCGCGTCCATGACCATCGCCGAATACCTGCTCCCGGGCTGGCTGATCGCCCTGCGCGGTGCACGGCCCGACACCGCGGTCTCGCTGCTCGCCGGCAACTCCGCGCTGGTCGCCCAGCGGCTGCTGACCGGCGAGGCGGATCTCGGCTTCGTCGAAGGCCTGTCCGTGCCGGAGGGGCTCGACGGCACCGTCATCGCGCACGACCGCCTCGTCGTCGTGGTCGCCCCCTCGCACGCCTGGGCCCGCCGCCGCACCCCGCTGACCCCGCGGGAGCTGGCCGTGACACCGCTGATCCTGCGCGAGCGCGGCTCCGGCACCCGCCAGGTCCTGGACGCCGCCCTCGCCGTGCACGGGGGACTGGCCCAGCCGCTGCTGGAGCTCTCCTCCACCACGGCGGTGAAGGGGGCGGCGGAGAGCGGTGCCGGCCCGTGCGTCCTGAGCGAACTGGCCCTCGGCGAGGAACTCTCGGCCCGGCGGCTGGTCAAGGTCCCGATCGCCGGGGTCCGCCTGCGCCGTCAGCTCCGCGCCGTCTGGCCCGCGGGCCACCGCCCCACGGGCCCGGCCCGCGACCTGCTCTCCCTGACGCGGTCGAACCCGTCCGGTGACTGAGGGGCGCGGCCGCAGCCGCAGCCGCCGGCAATCCGCCGGCCCGCCCGCGGGCCGCGCCGGAAGGATGGGCGCATGACCATGACCGCACCGACCTGCTGACGATGCTGCCGTGCGTGGCGGCCCAGGGCGGCCCCGACCCGGAGGCCACCTTCACCGCCCACCCGCTCGGCAGGGACGCGGACCCTGCCCGGGTCACCGCCGTGCTCGCCGCGCCGGCCGGCTGCTTCGTCGCGCACTCGCTGCACCCGGACCCGCCGGGCCTGCCGGCGCTCCGGGCGTTCCGGGCGGCCCGGGGCGCGGCTGCGGTGGCCTGGCTGAGGCGCCGGCTCGCCGGGTGACGGGACCGGAGGCCGCGGGCCGTGGCCGCGGTCTCACCGCCGCGCCACGTAGTAGACGTTCAGGATGTCGCCCTCGACCCGCTGGGTGTCGATCCGGCCGAATCCCGCCTCGCCGAGCATCTTCCGGGCGGTCTGCTCACCCCATACGGTGCCCAGACCCTCACCGCCCTCGCCCAGCGACACGCTCATGCAGTAGAACACCGAGAAGGTGTACAGCGCCGGGCCCAGCGGGTGGTCGATGTTCTCCTCCAGACGGCTGGACGCCGCGATGTCCCCCATCAGGAACACACCGTCCTCGGCCAGCGCGGCGGACACGCAGGCCAGCGTGCGGGCCGGCCGGGCCAGGTCGTGGACGACGTCGAACGCCGTGATCAGGTCGTACGAGCCCGACACCTCGGCGCAGTCGCCGATGTCGAAGGCTGTGTTGGCCAGCCCCAGCGCGGCGGCCTCGGCACGCGCGGCGGCGATGCCCTCCTCGGACATGTCCAGCCCCTGGAAACGGCTCGCCGGGAAGGCCCGGGCCAGGACGTTGACCGCGTGACCGTGACCGGTACCGATGTCCAGCACCTCGATGCCCGAGCGGAGCCGCTCCGTGAGACCGGGCACCAGCGGAACGATCCCGTTCACGAGAGCCAGGTCGAAGACCTCACCGGACTCCTCCGCCTGAAGACCCTGGAACCGCGGATACGCCGAGTACGGCAGCCCGCCCCCGGTACGGAACGCCTCCAGCACCTGCTGCTCGACCTCGCCCATCATGCCGAAGTCCTGCGCGATCCTGGCCAGATTGTCCGGCCCGGCCGCCCGTGTCAGCGAGGCGGCGTGCTCGGGCGGCAGCGCGTACGTGCCCTGCCCGGGCTCGTAGTCGACGAAGCCGCCGACGACCATCGCGCCCAGCCACTCCCGGACGTAACGCTCGTTCAGACCGGCGGCCCGCGCGATCTCCGCACTAGTGGCGGGCGCCATCCTGGCCATCTCGTCGAACAGACCGCTCTGGTGACCCAGGCCCGCCATCAGACCCAGGCAGGTGTCGTTCACCACCTGGACCATGCGGCCCGCGAACGCTTCCTGCTTCACCGCATCCGGTGCTGTGACGGACATCGTTCCTCCTCTCGGTGCCGGGCCACGAGAAGGAGGCGGGACGGACGGACGGCCGCGCTCACGGCGGGCGGCCCGACGAGACGGCGACGCATACTCTTCTCGCCACGCTACGCCGCACGGGCGCCGGTGGCCGCCCGGGCCGGAGGCCGTTTCCGCGGGTCCGCCGAGCGCACACCGCCTCAGCCCGCCGCCGCCACCAACGCCCCCATCACCCGCACGTCGTCGCCCATCTCCGGATGCCACTGCACCCCGAGCACCCACCCCGGCCCCGGCAGCTCGACCGCCTCCACCGTGCCGTCCGCCGCGCGCGCCGAGACCACCAGCCCCGCGCCCAGCCGGTCCACGGCCTGGTGGTGGTAGGTGGGTACGTCGCAGGGGCCGGGCGCCACCGAGGCGTACAGCGTCCCCGCGACCGGAGTCACCGTGTGCGTACCGAGCACACCGGTCGTCCCGTCCGGCCCCGTGTGCCCGTCCAGATGCTGCGCCAGCGTGCCGCCGAGCGCCACGTTCAGCAGCTGCATCCCGCGGCAGATCCCGAGCAGCGGCGTGCCCGACTCCAGCGCCGCCCCGATCAGCGCCGCCTCCCAGCCGTCCCGCTCCGGCGCGGGCGGCCCGGTCCGCGGGTCGCGCTCCGCCCCGTACCGCGCGGGATCCACATCGGGCCCGCCCGCCACCACCACCGCGTCGAGCCGGGCCAGCACCGACGCCGCACACTCCGGCTCGTCCGGCGGCAGCAGCACCGCCACCCCGCCCGCCTCCCGGACCAGCCGGGCGTAGCCGGCGGGCAGGAGCGTCGCCGGAAGGTCCCAGACGCCCCAGCGCGCCGAAGCCACCAGATAGGTACTGATCCCGATCACAGGACGGTTCATCGGACGCCTCACTTCACTCGCACGGCACGCGGAACGAACCGGCACCGTATCCAAATCCCTTGCCCCGCCCGTAGATTTGGATCATCTGTCGGCCCGCGAGGAGAGGATCCATCCGTGTCCGACCGAACAGCCCCGCTCGCCGTCGAGGAACTCCGCCTCCTCGTCGACAGCGGTGAGATCGACACCGTGGTCCTGGCCTTCCCCGACATGCAGGGACGCCTCCAGGGCAAGCGCTTCGCCGCCGCCTTCTTCCTCGACGAGGTCGTCCGGCACGGCACCGAGGGCTGCAACTACCTCCTGGCCGTCGACACCGACATGAACACCGTCGACGGGTACGCCATGTCCTCCTGGGACCGCGGCTACGGCGACTTCGCCATGCACCCCGACCTCACCACCCTGCGCATGGTGCCGTGGAACGAGGCCACCGCGATGGTCACCGCAGACCTCGCCTGGGCCGACGGCTCACCCGTCACCGCCGCGCCCCGCCAGATCCTGCGCCGCCAGCTGGAACGCCTCGCCGAGCACGGCTACACGGCCCACGTCGGCACCGAGCTCGAGTTCATCGTCTTCAAGGACACCTACGAACAGGCCTGGGACCGCGGCTACCGCGACCTGACGCCGGTCAACCAGTACAACGTCGACTACTCCGTCCTCGGCACCGGCCGCGTCGAACCGCTGCTGCGCCGCATCCGCAACGAGATGGCGGGCGCGGGACTCACCGTCGAGTCGGCCAAGGGCGAGTGCAACCCCGGACAGCACGAGATCGTGTTCCGGTACGACGAGGCCCTGGTCACCTGCGACCAGCACGCCGTCTACAAGACGGGCGCCAAGGAGATCGCCGCGCAGGAGGGCGTCGCGCTCACCTTCATGGCCAAGTTCAACGAGCGCGAGGGCAACTCCTGCCACATCCACCTCTCGCTCCGCTCCACCGGCGCGCCCGGACGCAGCGTCATGGCGGACACCGACGGCACCATGGCCCCGGTGATGCGCCACTTCCTGGCCGGCCAGCTCGCCGCCCTGCGCGACTTCTCGCTCCTGTACGCGCCGAACATCAACTCCTACAAGCGCTTCCAGCCGGGCTCCTTCGCCCCGACCGCCGTCGCCTGGGGCCACGACAACCGCACCTGCGCCCTGCGCGTCGTAGGCCACGGCCAGTCCCTGCGCCTGGAGAACCGCCTTCCCGGCGGCGACGTCAACCCGTACCTCGCCGTCGCCGGACTCGTCGCCGCGGGCCTGTACGGCATCGAGCACGCCCTGGAACTCCCCGAACCGTGCGAGGGCAACGCCTACGCCGCCGCGTACGACCACGTCCCCACCAGCCTGCGCGATGCGGCCGGACTCTGGGAGCACAGCGAGATCGCCCGCGAGGCCTTCGGCGACGAAGTCGTCGCGCACTACCGCAACATGGCACGCGTCGAACTCGACGCCTTCGACGCAGCGGTGACCGACTGGGAGCTCCGACGCTCCTTCGAACGCCTGTGAGGACCCTCTTGACCCGCGAGCACCAGGTACTGAACCCGGCGACGGAGGAACTCCTCGCCACCGTCCCCGCCACCACGGCGGCCGAGGTGCACACCGCCGTCGGCCGCGCCGCCGCGGCCCAGCAGGTCTGGGCCGCGCTCGCCCCCGCCGACCGGGCCCGGCTGCTGCGCCGGTTCGCCGTCGCCGTCGACTCCCGCACCGAGGAACTGGCCCGGCTGGAGGTGCGGGAGGCCGGGCACACGATCGGCAACGCGCGCTGGGAGGCGGGCAACGTCCGCGATCTGCTCGACTTCGCCGCCGGGGGAGTGGAGCGGCTCAGCGGCCGGCAGATCCCCGTCCCCGGCGGCATCGACCTCACGCTGCTCGAACCCCTCGGCGTCATCGGGGTGATCGCCCCGTGGAACTTCCCCATGCCGATCGCCGCCTGGGGGACGGCCCCCGCCCTCGCCGCGGGCAACGCCGTGATCCTCAAACCCGCCGAGACCACCCCGCTGACCGCGCTCCGGCTCGCGGAGCTCGCCCGGGAGGCAGGCCTCCCCGAACACCTCTTCCAGGTGCTGCCGGGCGCCGGCGACGAGGCCGGCAACGCGCTGGTCGAGCATCCCGGAGTCCCCAAGATCGTCTTCACGGGCTCCACCCGCGTCGGCAGACAGATCATGGCCAAGTGCGCCGAGCACGTGAAGCGGATCACCCTCGAACTCGGCGGCAAGAGCCCCAACATCGTCTTCGCCGACGCCGACCTCGAAGCCGCCGCTGCCGCCGCCCCGCTGTCCTTCCTGGACAACGCCGGGCAGGACTGCTGCGCCCGCACCCGGATCCTCGTCCAGCGCTCCGTGTACGACCGCTTCCTGGAACTCCTCGCCCCGGCCCTCGCAGCGGTGGTCGTCGGCGACCCCGCCGACGAGAAGACACAGATGGGCCCGCTCATCTCACGTACCCAGCTGGAACGGGTACGGGCCTACGTCCCCGAGGACGCCGCCGGGCTCCGCGGCAGCGCGCCCGGGGGCCCCGGATTCTGGTTCCCGCCGACCGTCCTCACCGGTGTACCCGCACACGCGCCCGTCGCCACCGAGGAGGTCTTCGGACCGGTCGCCGTCGTCCTGCCCTTCGAGGACGAGGCGGACGCCGTCCGGCTCGCCAACGCCACCGACTACGGCCTCGCGGGCTCTCTCTGGACCCGCGACGTGGGACGCGCGCTGCGCGTCGCGCAGGCCGTCCGCGCGGGCAACCTCTCCGTCAACTCCCACTCCGCGGTCCGCTACTGGACCCCGTTCGGCGGCTTCAAACAGTCCGGCCTCGGCCGCGAACTGGGCCCGGACGCCCTCACCGCCTTCACCGAAACCAAGAACGTCTTCCTCAGCACGGAGGCCTGAACGGTATGACCACGGACAACGGGAACATCTGCCGCCGCCTCGTAGGCCGCACCGCCGTCATCACCGGCGCCGGCAGCGGCATCGGCCTCGCCACCGCCCACCGGCTCGCCTCCGAGGGAGCGCACGTGGTCTGCGGAGACATCGACGAGACCGCGGGCAGGGCGGCCGCCGAAGCGGTCGGCGGCATCTTCGTACGCGTGGACGTCACCGACCCCGAACAGGTCGAGGCACTGTTCAAGGCGGCGTACGACACCTACGGCTCCGTCGACATCGCCTTCAACAACGCGGGCATCTCACCGCCCGACGACGACTCCATCCTCACCACCGGACTGGAGGCGTGGAAGCGCGTCCAGGACGTCAACCTCACCTCCGTCTACCTGTGCTGCAAGGCGGCCCTGCCCTACATGCGGCGCCAGGGCCGGGGCTCGATCATCAACACCGCCTCCTTCGTCGCCAGAATGGGGGCGGCGACCTCCCAGATCTCGTACACCGCCTCCAAGGGCGGCGTGCTGGCGATGTCGCGCGAGCTGGGCGTCCAGTTCGCCCGCGAGGGCATCCGGGTCAACGCCCTGTGCCCGGGGCCGGTGAACACCCCGCTGCTCCGGGAACTCTTCGCCAAGGACCCGGAGCGCGCGGCCCGCCGGCTCGTGCACATTCCGCTCGGCCGGTTCGCCGAGGCGAACGAGATCGCGGCCGCCGTCGCGTTCCTGGCGAGCGACGACTCCTCGTTCGTCAACGCCACCGACTTCCTCGTCGACGGCGGGATCTCCGGGGCGTACGTCACACCGCTGTAGGGCCCCTGCGCCGGGAACCTAAGGTGGGGCGATGAGCAACGCGACACCGCCCGGCTGGTACCCGGACACGGCCGCCCCCGGCAACGAGCGGTGGTGGGACGGGGCGGGCTGGACCGCCCACACGCGCCCGTCCGCCACCGTGATCCAGCGGCCCGTGCCCGGCCGGGGCGACGGCGGGGCCGGCGCCTCGGCTGCCAGGACCGTCGCGCTCGTGGCCACCGGTGTGGCGGTCGTCGTGGTGGCCGTGACGGGCGCGATGCTGCTCAACCGGGGCGACGGCACCGAACCCACCGCGCCCCGGTCGGACCGTTCCGCCCCGAGCTCCGCCGACACCGCCGACGGAGCCCCCGGCGACGACAGTCCGTCGCCGGACCCCTCAGCGGCCGGCGAGGACCCCGACGTGCTCGTCGACCAGCTCAACGGCATCACGCTGCCGATCCCGGACGGCTGGGAGCGGGTCGAGCATCCCGTCGACGAGATGCTCACGATGCGTACGGCCGACTCCGAGGCCTACTACTGCCCCGGTACCTCCTCCGCACTCTGCTATCACGGCACGGTGACCGTCCGCACCGCAGGCGGCACCGACCCCGCCACGCCCGAGGCGATCGCCAAGAAGGACATCGTCGCCGCGGCTGACCGGGCATATGAGGAGGACATCATCGGCCGGCCCATCCACGGCGGCATCATGTCCCACCGTCAGATCGCCGCCGGCCCGGTCAGCGTCGCCGGACGCACCGGATACCAGGTGCGCTGGCGGGTCGTCACCGGCAAGGGGCCGGGCGGCTATGTGCAGTCGCTCGTCTTCCCGTCAGCCGTCGGCAGCGAGTCGCCCGTCGTCGTGCGCTACGCCTTCGACGCCGGGCCCGACGGCGTGCCACTCGCCCTCATGGACACCCTCACCCAGGGCATCCGGCCCCTCGGCGACAGCGAGACCGGCGGCGGCGTCGGCAGCTCCGTCGCCCCCTGAGGAGCCGGCGGGCGGCTCAGAGGAACGTACGGCCCTCGCCCCGGTACGTCGGCACGGTCGCCGTCACCCGGTCCCCCTCGATCAGCTGGAGCTCGTCGAACCGCTCGCACAGCTCACCGGCCTTCGCGTGCCTGAACCACACCTTGTCGCCGATCAGCAGATCGTCGGCCGCGGCGCCGAGCAACGGGGTCTGCACCTCGCCCGGGCCCTCCTGCGGGTCGTAGCGCAGGCCCTCCGGCAGATACGGGACCGGCAGCCGGTCCGCACCCGCGGCCCCGGACGCCGGATAACCGCCACCGAGCACCGTCACCACGCCCACCCCGGGCCGGCGCACCACGGGCTGGGCGAACAGGGCCGCCGGGCGCGCCGTGAACGAGGTGTAGTTGTCGAACAGCCGCGGCACGTAGAGGCCGGAACCGGCCGCGATCTCCGTGACCGCGGCCTCCGCCGCGGTGTGCTGCACGCTCCCGGTGCCACCGCCGTTCACGAACTCCAGGTCCGGCGCCACGGCCCGTACCGCCCGCACCACCTCGGCCCGCCGGGCCGCCAGCTCCCGGCGGCCCGTGGCCTGCATCAGCCGGATCGCCCGGGAGCGCAGCGGCCGGCCCGCGAGCGAGTCGCCGACCCCGGCGATATGCCCCTCGTACGCCATCAGCCCCACCAGCCGGAAACCGGGCCGGCGGGCGACGGACCTGGCCAGCTCCGCCAGTTGGGCGGGGGAGCGCAGCGGCGAACGCAGCGCCCCGATCCTGACCCGGCCGCCGAGCATCCGCAGCGAGGTGTCCAGCTCCAGACAGACCCGGATCTCCTCCGTGCCCCCCGCCCGCGCCGCGTCGATCAGTTCCAGCTGGGAGTGGTCGTCCACCATCACGGTCACGGCGGCGGCCAGTTTCGGGTCGGCGGCCAGTTCGGCGAAGGCCGAGCGGTCGGCCGAGGGATAGGCGAGCAGGACGTCCTCGAACCCGGCCCGCGCCAGCCACAGCGACTCGGCGAGGGTGAACGACATGATCCCGGCGAAACCGGGCCGCGCCAGCACCCGCTCCAGCAGCGCCCGGCAGCGCACCGATTTGCTCGCCACCCGGATCGGCTTCCCCGCCGCACGCCGGACGAGATCGTCGGCATTGGCGTCGAACGCCTCCAGATCGACGACGGCGATCGGGGCGTCGAGATGGGCGGTGGCCCGGTTGTAACGGGTCCGGTCAGCGGCGCGGGCAGTCATGGCCGCAGCTTGCCAGACAGCTGTACCGCTGGGTAGGGGGACGATCTGCGCAGATCG
>NZ_JAELVH010000630.1 GCF_019399235.1 Streptomyces poriferorum
GGGGGAGCGGAAGGCCCCGGCGCAGACCGAGGACGCCGAAGTGGCGTTCACGGCCTACGTCCGGGAGCGCCGCGCCTCCCTGTACGCCACCGCCTACCACCTGACCGGCGACCGGTTCGAGGCCGAGGATCTGCTGCAGAGCGCCCTCTTCTCGACGTACCGGGCATGGGACCGGATCAGTGACAAGGCGGCGGTCGGCGGTTATCTGCGCCGCACCATGACCAATCTGCACATCAGTGCCTGGCGCAGGCGCAAGCTGAACGAATACCCGACCGAGGAGCTGCCGGAGACGGCGGGCGACACGGACGCGATGCGCGGTACGGAGCTGCGCGCCGTGCTCTGGCAGGCGCTGGCGCGGCTGCCCGAGACGCAGCGCACGATGCTGGTCCTGCGCTACTACGAGGGCCGCACGGACCCGGAGATCGCGTCCATCCTCGACATCAGTGTCGGCACGGTGAAGTCCAGCATCTGGCGGTCGCTCCGCCGGCTGCGTGAGG
>NZ_JAELVH010000631.1 GCF_019399235.1 Streptomyces poriferorum
GCGGCGGCGATCTGCTGACGGCGGTCGCCGAGCCGCTGCCCGTCGCCGTGATCGCGGAGATGCTCGGCATTCCGGAGTCCGACCGCGCCCCGCTGCGTCCCTGGTCGGCGGCGATCTGCGGAATGTTCGAGCTCAACCCGTCCGAGGAGACCGCCCGGGCCGCCGTCCGCGCCTCCCTCGACTTCTCCGCGTATCTGCGGGAACTGATCGCCGAACGGCGCGGCAACCCGGGGGCCGACCTGATCTCCGCTCTGATCGCCGCCCATGACGAGGGTGAGCGGCTGACCGAACAGGAGATGGTCTCCACCTGCGTGCTGCTGCTGAACGCGGGCCACGAGGCGACCGTCAACACCACCGTGAACGGCTGGTGGACGCTGCTGCGCCACCCGGACCAGCTGGCCGCGCTGCGGGCGGACCATGGCCTGCTGCCTACTGCGGTGGAAGAGCTCATGCGCTACGACACCCCGTTGCAGATGTTCGAACGGTGGGTGCTCGACGACATCGAGATCGACGGCACGGTCATTCCGCGAGGCTCGGAGGTGGCCCTCCTCTTCGGCTCGGCCAACCGCGACCCGGCCCGCTTCGCGGACCCGGACACGTTGGACCTCGCCCGGCGGGAGAACCCGCACATCACCTTCGGTGCGGGCATCCACTTCTGTCTCGGGGCGCCGCTAGCCCGGGTGGAACTGGCCTCCTCCTTCGGCGAGTTGCTGCGCAGGGCGCCCGCTGTGCGGCTGGTCGCGGAACCGGAGTGGAACCCGGGATACGTGATCCGGGGAGTGAAGGAACTCCGGGTCGAGCTCTGACCCGCGGGCGCTGCGGGGACGCGGGTCAGAGCTCGACCCGGAGT
>NZ_JAELVH010000632.1 GCF_019399235.1 Streptomyces poriferorum
GGTGGGCAAGCGGGTGCTCCTGGGGTGGTGGTGTGGGGCGTCTTTGGCGTCTTGGCCGTTGCACGTGCAGGTCAGGGCGGTACGGCAGCGGCTCCGGCTGTCCGTCTCGGCGGTGCCGCCAGCCGTCTTCAGCTCTGTCGCAGTACGCCGCAGGCGGTTCGCCGCGCCAGTGCCCGACCGGGGTGCCCCTGTCCCGAGTCGGGACACGGCGTCTGTCCCTGCTCGGGACAAGGGCGACTGTCCCGAGTCGGGACATCGGCATTGCGTCTTCCGTCTCACTGGCCAGGGCTGTGACCTGCACCGATACGGCAAGGACGCGGGAGACGGTGCAAGACGGATCCGGACAGCGTCTTGGGCGGCCACGCCGGTGGCCGTGATCGCGTTGCCGTCTTGGCCCCGGTCACCGTCTCGCTCGCAGGCCGTATGACCTGCGAGATCACGGCAGGGACGGCAGGGACGGCAACCAGGGCGACGGGCCTCAGCCCCTGTCGGGGGC
>NZ_JAELVH010000633.1 GCF_019399235.1 Streptomyces poriferorum
GCTGCTGCGTCCGGCCGTGAAGTCCGCGGCGCGGGAGGCGGTCACCCCCGAGGCGGTACGTTCCGCGGCCGCCGCCGACAAGAGCAAGGCACCGGACGGAGGCGGAACGGCGGGGGCGGGCGCCGACGGCGGGGCCGGTGACACCGCCGGGGCGGACGCGGGCGCCGGCGCGTCGAAGCCCACGCCGAGCCCGTCCGCGGAGGCGGAGGCCGGCACCGGGGCGGGTGCAGAGGACGGGGCGGCCACTCCGACGAGTGCGCAGGTCCGGGTCAGGGACTCGGTGGGCGGCGGGACGAATGCCGCGACCGCCCTCCAGGTGCCGAAGGGCCACACCTTCCAGCTGACCGACATCGTCGTGCAGAACCCGCAGGGCGACGCCGGAACCGTCGTCATCTCGGCCGGCACGAACTCGAGTGTGCTGAGTCTCGGGCTGGAGAACTTCCGTGACTCCGACTACCACTTCGTGACGCCGATCCTCGTCCCGGCGGGCGGGAAGGTCACCATGACGATCGACTGCCGCAAGGTCGGCAAGCCGGTGGGCGCCCGCACACCGGCACGGTGCTCGGAGTCGCTGTTCCTGGGCGGCACGATGCGGGCCGACTCCGCGGGCTGACCGGGCGGCGGTTCCGCCCTCGGTCGCCGGACGGTCCCCGTCCCGTCCACCGGAGGGCAGACGCGTTCAGGCCGGTGGTGCCTCTTCCTCCTCCTCGGGGCTCTTCTCCTCCGCCCGCTGGACGAACGAGCCCTGCACATCGGCCGGCTGCTCGTCCTCGTCCTCCGTGGCCGCCCGCTGCACGGCGGGGGCGGCCACGGAGGACGAGGA
>NZ_JAELVH010000634.1 GCF_019399235.1 Streptomyces poriferorum
GCCGAGCCCCGTGAGGACGACGGCCGGCCCAAGCGGTTCGCCTACCCGCCGCAGCTCCTGGTGGTGGACGGCGGGCAGCCCCAGGTCGCGGCGGCCAAGCGGGCCCTGGACGAGCTGGGGATCGACGACATCGCCGTCTGCGGTCTGGCCAAGAGGCTGGAAGAGGTCTGGCTGCCCGATGACGACGACCCGGTGGTCCTGCCCCGTTCCAGCGAGGGCCTCTACCTCCTCCAGCGCGTCCGCGACGAGGCACACCGCTTCGCCATCACCTACCAGCGCGCCAAACGGGCCAAGCGCATCCGGTCCGGCCCCCTGGACGCGGTCACCGGACTGGGAGACACCCGGAAACAGGCGTTGATCAAGCATTTCGGCTCCGTGAAGAAGCTGAGGCAGGCGACAATCGACGAGATCTGCGAGGTTCCGGGGATAGGCCGCAGGACGGCGGAATCAGTGGTTGTCGCCCTCGCCGCGGCCGCCCCGGCCACGCCCGCCGTGAACACGGCCACAGGAGAGATCATTGAAGAGGACGACGGGGGCAGCACGACATGACCGAGCACGAGAATGAACACGGGCACGACCGCACAGACCGAGCAGACGGAGCAGCAGACGTGAGTACGGGCACCCCGATCGAGACGGGCGACAGCGCGGCCATCCCGGAGCTGGTGATCATCTCCGGAATGTCGGGCGCCGGCCGCAGCACGGCGGCCAAGTGTCTGGAGGACCTCGGCTGGTTCGTGGTCGACAACCTGCCGCCCGCGCTGATCCCCACCATGGT
>NZ_JAELVH010000635.1 GCF_019399235.1 Streptomyces poriferorum
GGTGGGGGTGGGCGCGGATGCCGCGTCGGCCGGGCTCACCTCATTGCCTGCGCGGCCGGCCCCGGGCCTGCCTCCTGCTGTGACAGCTCCGCATGCGTCGCTGCCGAACCGTGCAGGGATGTCCTCCTTCCCCGCAGCGGCGACCGCCTCTCGCCCTGCGACGACGGTTCCGCCCCCGTCCGGGGCGCCCCCGCACGGCACTTCACCCCCGGGCCCTGCGCCGGGTCCGACGCCCGGACCTTCGGCGGGTTCGTCGGCGCGGCCTTCGCCGGGTCCGGTGGCCGGGGACCGGTGGGGGCGGGCCGTTCCCGCGTTGCGGGAGCGGCTCCCGGTGTGGCTCCAGCTCAGGTGCGGCCTGGAGCCGAGGACGCTGGCCGCGCTCAGTGTCGTTCTGGTCGCGGCAGCGGTGTTCGCCGCGATGCACTTCTGGTCCGCGCGCCCTGGTTCTGTACCGGCTCCGGAGCGGGTCGGCGAGGCCGT
>NZ_JAELVH010000636.1 GCF_019399235.1 Streptomyces poriferorum
CTGCCCACATCCCTCTTTGTCCTGGGCAGGGAAAAAGTTCGACAACACCGCTGCACAAGGGCTTTCCGTCCTGGACGAACAGGTCTACCGTCCAAGACGTGTACATGACATACACCTCGCTCGGATCCCCGTCACCGGCGCCGCCCAGGCCCCGCTGACCTGCGCGGCAGTCCCCGCGCGTAACGGCTCGGCAGCACCCGCCCGTACCACCGGCACTCTCCGGAGGACACTCGTGCACAGAACCCGCAGCAGGACCGGAACAAGGCTCCGCCTCCGTAAATCCCTCGCCCTGTTCACCGGTGGCCTCCTCGCCGCCGCCACTCTCAGCCTGGGCGCCACGGCGGGCACGGCCGCCGCCCATGAGGACCATCCCGTCCCCGCCCCGGCCGCCGAGGACTTCCAGCAGGTCCGAGGACTTCCAGCAGGTCACCCTCGCCAAGGGTGCGGCCGAGACCGGCGAGCCCATGTCGCTGGCCGTGCTCCCCGACCGCAGCGTGCTCCACACCTCGCGCAGCGGCGAGCTGCGCATCACCGACAGTGCCGGCAACACCCGGATCTCCGGTGTCATCCCCGTCTACTCGCACGACGAGGAAGGCCTCCAGGGCATCGGGGTCGACCCGGACTTCAGCGAGAACCGGGCGATCTACCTCTACTATGCGCCCCCGCTGGACACCCCCGCAGGCGACGCCCCCGAGACCGGTACCGCCGCCGACTT
>NZ_JAELVH010000637.1 GCF_019399235.1 Streptomyces poriferorum
CGGCGACAACACGGGGCGCGCCGTGTCGTGAGCCCGCAAGCCGTGAATCAGGACGGCTGAACGAGCCCCGCCTTGCCGTAGACCGTCGCCACCCGCGCGCCCGCATCGCCCGAGGCGAAGCCCATGCCGATGCTGAAGACGCCGGGCTGGGCCGGGTCCGGGACGAGGACTCCCAGGCCCTCCGGCTCGCGGTAGTCCAGCGTGTACGCGGCTGCCGTGTGGGCCGGGTTGACGGTTTCCTTGAACGGCGAGGGCGGCGCCGGGTCCAGGGAGCCCGTGGTGAGGTTCACCGAGGTGATGAACGTGTTGCCGACGCCGGGCGCGGAGATCACCGTGTCCTGGCCGTTGATCTTCTGGACGGAACCGTAGCTGTTGCCGTGCAGCATGTAGAGGTACTGACCGACGACGGCGTACCCCTGGAGGAACGGGCTGCCGTACGTGGTGAGGGGCCAACCGGGAACCGCCGGGAGGGACGG
>NZ_JAELVH010000638.1 GCF_019399235.1 Streptomyces poriferorum
TTCGACCTCACCGAATGGCCCCCGCCCGGAGCGACCCGGGTGGAGGTGGCTGACATGTACGACGTCCTGGCCGAGCGCGGCTACGGCTACGGCCCCGTTTTCCAAGGGCTCAAGGCGGCCTGGACCGCTGGAGAAGACATCTTCGCCGAGGTCGAACTCGACGAGTCCGTACACGCGGATGCCAAGCGGTTCGGGCTGCATCCGGCGCTCCTCGACTCCACCATGCATGCCCTTGGCCTGCAGGCTGCCGATCTCGAATCAGGCACGTCGGGGGACGACCGCCCCGCGCTCCCCTTCTTCTGGGAGGGCGTGCGTCTGTTCGCCTCGGGCTCGACCGCATTGCGCGTACGTCTCACAGGATCCGGCGTCGACACCGTTTCCCTGGCCATGGCCGACACGGCTGGAGAACCGGTCCTGGCCGTTGCTGGGCTGACGCTCCGTCCGGTGTCGGTGGGGCAGTTGGCGGGGTCGGGTG
>NZ_JAELVH010000639.1 GCF_019399235.1 Streptomyces poriferorum
ACGGACAGGGCCACCGCCGTGGCATCGTCCACCGGCCCGTCCAGCAGGGTCAGCCGACGCCCGGGGTCACGGCTGAGCAGCCCGGCCGGTACGGGTTCCCCGTCCTCGATGAACCAGGCTTCGTACACCTTGCCCGCAGGAAGCCGCGGCAGGCCGGAGACGGCGAGCGTGGCCGCGTCCTCACTGCGGGAGACGGCCACCGTGGCTGTGCCACCGCCGCGCAGCTCCTGGGTTTCGAGCCGGACGTCGGGCGCCGTGAGCACGCGCGCCACCTCCTCCTGGTGCTCCTGCGAGCGCCGGGTCGCGGTTCTGGCATCCTCCGCTTCCCGGTACTGCCAGGTGGCGACGCCGAGGCAGGCCAGCACGGCCGCCACGGAGGCCGCCAGCGCGAGGCGGGGCAGCTGTCGCGACGGGGCATGGGCCCGGCCGCCGGCCGAAGGCGTGACGGGCACCGGCTCCGGCGCGACGTGCGCC
>NZ_JAELVH010000063.1 GCF_019399235.1 Streptomyces poriferorum
CGCCGGGGCACCGCCCTCCCCGGATCCGGATTCCGGTGCGGCGGCGTCCTTGCCCACGCTCGCCACGGTTCCCGGTACGGATCGCCCGTCGGGCAGCTCCACGCTCACCGTGGTGCCACGCTGCGCCCAACGTGTCTCGGTGGCCTTGGCGTCGACGGTCACCATGAGGGACGTCGTGGTGTAGGTGACCGGCGTTCCCGTCGCCTCGGCCCCCACCCGGGCAGAGGTGCCGGCGATACGGACCGCTCCGGGCGCGTACACGACGGAACCGGCGTCGACCGTGCCGGTCTGCGGAAGTCCGAGATCCTTCTGCCAGCGCTCGACCGCCGCGGCCGTCAGCGCGGTGTAGGAGTCGTCGACGGTGAAACCCGAGTAGCCGAGAGCGCTGAGGTTGCTCTCGAACTGCTTGACGTCCATCCCGTGCAGGGGAACCGGCCGCTGCGGCGCATCGGATGCCGGCTGTCCGGCGGCGTCCGGGCCGCCGGACGAACCGCCGCTGTCACCCGCGTCGTCACCCGCGTAGGTGCCGGAGTCCGCTCCGCTGCCGCCACCGGAACTGCTGCCGTCACCGGAACCGCTGCCGTCACCGGAACCGCTCCTGGCGCCCGCGCCGTCCGCCGTCTGCCGCAGACCGAGATCGCGGTACATGGGCAGGCTCCCGTAGAGCAGCACCACCGGCCGGTCGTCGACCCGCAGCACCTGTTCTCCGCGCCGCGCGGTGGTGCCGGAGGCGGGGAGCCACGTGATCGTTCCCTGGGCCTTCACCGGGAACGGCACCTCCGGACCGTGGCCGAGCTGCCCGTCGATCTCCGTCCGGTCGGTCAAGGTCTCGCGTGACACCTGAACCAGCCGGCCGTTTCTGTCCGGGTCCCTGGCGTCGCCCGAACCGCCTCCGCCGAGCCCGAGGGCGCCCACCGTGCTGACCGCGGCGACGAGGAGAACCCCCGCCGTGATCAGGAGCGGCCCGCGCCGGTGCCGCCCCGGCTCCTTCATGTCGTCCATGCGCCCGGCCCCGTCAGCCCTGGGGTGTGGGCGCGTCGTCCGGAACGCCGATGACGGAAGCGCAGGCCCGTGTGGCGCGCTTCGCCCCGGCCGAGGTCGAATCCCAGGTGACGTCCTGGAAGTGCCCCGATTCGTCGGTGTCGGGGAAGTCGGGCGCCCCGTGTTCCTGCATGCAGGTGGCGTACCGCTGCTTCGTGCGTATCTCGTCCTGGGACAGCTCGGGCTGCATCGCCTTCTCGACGCTGTCCGGTACGGCCACGCTGAGGCCGGCGCACTTCTCCTGAGCCTGCAGAGCCTTCGGGTCGCGCTTCCACTTCGACTGATCGCCGAGATCGACCATGCCCCGGGCGTCCGGGTCGGGGGCGTCGAGTCCCGCGTCGCGCAGACACGAGACCCACCTGCGCTGGGCGTCGACGTACTCGGACAGCTCACTCGATCCGCTCGGGGACGCGGTGGCGGAGCCCTTCGCGGTCGCTGCCGAAGCCACCTCACCACCGCTGCCGCCGTCACCGCCGCAGCCCGTCGTCAGGGTCAGCGCCGTCAACGACACCGCGCCCATCAGCCACAGCCGGCCCTCGAACCTCCGCCGCGCACGCATCCCCGGGTGCTCCTCACCGTCGTCGCCGGCCACCCACTGCGTCCGGCGGGACGAACGTAGAAGCGCACCCATGAAGGACCTGTGAAGAAGCAATCAAGAAGTGTTCCGGAGACGCGGCAAGCACCTCTTTCAGCCCCGCTGCAGCGCGGCGAGGCCCTTCTGCGTGTCCTCGGTGTTCATGACCGGCTGGATCTCGATCTTCGCGCCCAGGCCCTCGAAGAGAGGCTCGGCGATGGACGGCAGGATCGAACTGTCCTGCATGTCGAAGACGAACGTGCAGCACCGCATTCCCTCGCTGGGCCCGAAGTAGGCCGCTTCCGGCTTGAGCCGCTCCGCGAGCGACTGCATGATCTTCGGCAGGCTGCCGTTCTTGACCGCCTCGTTCGCGAGCTGGGTGTCCAGCTGTGCTCGCAGCATGACCCTCATGGTGTGGCTCCTTCCGTCCCCGGGCCGGCGCGGATCCATCCGCGCGCTCAGGACCCCGGCGATGTCCCGCTCAGCGTCACCGTGCGCGGTTGGGGCAGCCAACATCTCGTGCACCATCCGGAGATCCCGGCCGACTCATGAGGAGACGCCACTCCCGCACGCCACCGCCACCCTCCGACTGACGTGCTACGGGTGAATGTGCGCGCAACGCGATGCGCCGTGGGCCGGGCACCGGCACTCTGCTGAGTGCGGAGCAGCCGGGGGATGCGCAGGCCAGGGGCCTGCTGCCGCCGCCCTCCGCAACCGGAGCCACGGTTCCGGCGAAGCCCGGCGGACGCGAGTCGAGGGGGGCGCTTCAGTGACGTTCGGTGCAGCGGGAGCATCCGGTCGCACGCACGCGACGGGCGAGCCGTCCGACAGAGGCGGCGCGCAGCCAGAGCTCCTCCCCGCCGGCGCGCAGCAGGGGGCTGCCGCCGTGCAGACGGTTCCGGCGCAGCCGCGCCACCCGTCCGGAGAGCAGGGGCGGCGGCCGGTGCCCCGCCACGTGGCGTGCGTGATGGACGGGAACGGCCGGTGGGCGCAGCAGCGCTCCCTGCCGCGTACGTCCGGGCACAGCGCGGCGGAGGCGACGGTGATCGATGTCATCGAGGCGGCACGGTCGGCGGGGGTCGAATGGCTCAGCCTGTACGCCTTCTCCACCGAGAACTGGCGGCGCCCGGGCGAGGAGGTCGACTTCCTCATGCGCCTGGTACGCCGCGTGGTGCGCAAACACGCGCTGCTGCTGCACGCACGCGGCATCCGGTGCCGGCTCCTGGGAGCCGAGGACCCGAGAATTCCGGCCCCTCTGGCCCGGGACTTCGCCGATCTGATGACGCTCACCGAGGCCAATCGGGGCATGACGCTGACCGTGGCGTTCGACCACGGAGGGCGTCAGGACATCGTTGCCGCCGCACGCTCCCTCATCCGCGCGGGCGTGCCCGCCGATGCCGTCGACCAAGCGTGCTTCGCCGCGCATCTGCCGGTCCCCGACACGCCTGACGTGGACCTCGTGATCCGTACGTCGGGCGAACAGCGCATCTCCAACTTCATGCTCTGGCAGGTGGCCTACGCCGAGTGGATCTTTCCACCGGTGCTCTGGCCCGACTTCCGGGCCCCGCACCTTCTGGAATGCCTGCACGAATACCGGGGCCGCGACCGCCGCTTCGGCGGAGTGGCACCGCAAGCGAAGGGATGACCTCAAAGGTGAAGGACACGGACAGCAGCCACTACGCGGCGCCCGGGCCCGGGCCCGGTACCGAAACCCCGTACGAATACCCCGGCCGGGATACCACCGCACCGCCGGCCGAATCCCTGTTCGGGCCCGGCTCGCAGTTCCACCGCTTCTTCAACGACCCCCGTTGGGCACTGGCCGTCGTCAGAGCCACGGTGCTGGAAGCCGCCCACCCGCAGATCGGCGCGGCGCTGGCCGACAACTCCTCCTTCGTGGTGCACCCGTGGCGACGGCTGAGCAACACCCTCGTGAGCCTGCAGCGCATGTTCGGAGCCGACGACGACATCAGGCAGCGGGAGGCGGCACGGCTCAACCGCCTCCACGCACGGCTGAGCGGCACGGACGCCAGGAACCAGCCCTACGACGCGATGGACCCCGAGGTGCGGGCGTGGGTGGTCGCGACGCTCTTCGAAAGCTCGGTCACCATGTGCCGGCTGAGCGGTCAGCCGTTGGACCAGGAGACCATGGAGGGGCTCTACGCCGAATTCCGTGCCTTCCTCGCAGCCCTGGGGGACGGGGCGGGCCATCTGCCGCCCACCTTGCCCGAGTTCTGGCAGTACTACGACCGCATGGTCGCGGAGGAACTGCAGAACACGGAGGCGCTGCGCATCATCCTCTACAAGCTCTTCGAGCATCTGCCGGCACCGCCGCTGTTCGCCGGGATGCCCACAGTCTGGGCGACCGGCCGTGCGCTCGCGGGGCCGGTCATCGGCACCGTCACCGTGGCGTCCCTCCCCGAGGTCTTCCGCCGCAGGGCAGGCCTGCCGGAGGTCCCCGGTGCGCAGACACTGATGCAGGGCGCCTACATGGCCGCCCGTCTGGCCCGGGCCCTGCCCGACAACTGGGTGCAGGCGGAGAACGTCGTCAGTCTGCTCAACCTGTCGCCGGACGGTGACGGCCCCTTGGCCGTGACACTCACCACTCTGCGCACCCGGACGAAACGGGCCGGCGCGCTGTTCCGGCTGATCGCACCGGTGCCGGCACAACAGGGCGCTACGGGCGCTCAGGGCGGGGCCGGGAACCAGCGGGGCGCCCGCGCGTTCTTCACCGAGGTACTGGACCAGACCGGGAACGGCTTTCTGGACTGGCCCGATCTTGCCGCCATGGCCCGCGAACTCTGCTCCCGTCTCGACCTGGACGAGCCGGAGGAGACCCGCCTGTACGACGCCTTCGCCGCGTGGTGGCGGGAACTCCAGGCCGCCCTGGACAGCGACGGGGACGGGCGGGTGAGCGAGGACGAGTACGTGGCCGCGGCCCCGTCCCTGGCAGGACCGGCGCTGATCAGGGTCGCCGAGGCCCTCTTCGATGCCACCGACGCGGACGGTGACCAGTCCATCGACGCCGAGGAGTACCGGGCCCTGTTCAGGAGAGGCTTCGGGCGATCCGTCCTTGATGCCGAAGGACGCTACTCCCGAAGCGCTTTCGTCCGGGACTTCCTGTCGTTCATGTCAGGCCGTCAGCGTTCGACCCCCTACGACCCACTGCTCTCCGACGCGTAGAACACCGAACCCCCCGGCCCCCTCGCCCGCCCGCGCTCGTCGGCGCGGGCGGCGTACGCCTGTACGAGACCGGATCCGAGACCGCCAACGCCGAAGGGCCCCGCAGCAAGCTGCGGGGCCCTTCAACGTATTGCCCGGTGAGAGCAATGGCGGAGGATACGAGATTCGAACTCGTGAGGGGTTGCCCCCAACACGCTTTCCAAATGTTCGCCTTGGGGTCCGGCGCGGGCCACTCCCGTTCTGGCCTGCGGCGGAGCGTTCTGTCCGGCCCTGCCCGGACGGGGCTGGATGGGGGTGAATGAGACCAGAACTGAGACCCATCGCTCGCGCTCATTGACTGGCGGCACGGTGTCCGACACAGTTGATCGCTTTGCGGTCTCCGTCAGGCAGAGAGCCGAGGGCGCACCCGCCCAAGCCAAATCACAATCGCCGGGCTACGCGCAGCGCCCTTGCTGCGAGTGACTTCACAGCCGAACTACTCAAGGATGCTGTCGGAACTCGACTGGGGAGCTTGGAGGATGCGCCTTACCCGGCTTGCCGCGCCCCGGACTGGGAGGCATAGCCGGGTACTGCTGGACCGAGCGGAGGTGATGAGCCCCTCTGCGGTGAGACGCTGCAATGCATCTGGAACTAGCTCTCTGTGTTTGGTATCCAGTCCGCGGAAGAGTGCAGACTCCTTCCGCCCCGTGCCTCGCTGGGCGTAGACCTTCTTCAGTATCGTAAGCATTACCTTGTTCATCGGTGTTGTCTTCAGGGCGAGGATCCCCTTAGCCGTCGACATCTGTGCGTCGAACTGAGCCACCTCGCATTCGACGAACCGGCCATCCTGTAGTGCTGACCAACTAGCAACCCCAACCATTTGCCCGATGAGGCAGTTCTGGAAGTGTGGGAGCGCGTAACCGTCGTGGTCTGTAAGGTCGAGTTCCTGGATCACGCAATCGTGGAAACTCAGCCAGTCGTAGCCTTTGGCGTCGGCGGACAGCGAAAAGCTCCGAAACTCCACCTCGTGGACAGAGATCGGTGTGCGAGATTCTTCCTCTGGCCATAGGCGCGCGGAGACGCGGATGATGTCCGCGATGACGGCGTCTGAGACGCCCCGGCGCTGGAAAGCATTCGCAGACGAGTAAGCGCGCCCTGAACTCGCGGCGCTTTCTTCCTCCAGCCGTACGGCGGCGACATCAACGCCGACTTCGTCCAGACAAGCGATGCTACCTGTCATCTCCAACAGCGGACTATCTGTGTTTGGTTCGAGGATGCAGGCCACGACGTCCCCAGCGCGGGCGGCATCGACGAGGGAGACGTCGACGAAGCGCCGTGAGCCGTCAACGCTATCCATAGCCCCGAGCCCTGGGAGCCGTTGTAGAAGTTGGTACGAGCCCTCGTCAGGGGCATAGCCGCACACCGAATGAAAGACGGACGTTAGTTCTTCCTGGGAGATGGGACCAAGCCCATCTGCTGAGCGCCGAGCCTGGGTAGCGAGTCGTTCCAAAACTTTTCGGATAGTGAACCCGTCCACCCCCATTTCCATGTCGGCCTCACGCTCGGAAATGCGGTCCAGCATCATGTGCCAACCTTCGCCGGCTGAGCGGCCGAACGTCCCTTCAATGGAATTCTGGAGTGCACTCGACGAGCCCAGGTAGCTCAGCAGGAGAGGGCGTGAGGGAAGCCAGTCTGGGAGGGAATCGCGCCAGCCATAGGCGTCCAGAATCTCTCTTGCTTGCTCCTCTGATGGCTCGCCCGCCATGAGTGAGAGGGCGTCGTCGCGGGCGCCAAGCGCGTTGCGCATCTCGCGCTCACTGTCGAAAAAATGTGCACGGCCTGCGAGGACGACGGAGGTTGAGGCGGGTGTATCGCGGCAAAAGCGGCGTACGAGTTCAACGGAGCGGCGACGGATGTCGCGCATTGCGGACGTCTTGCCGATCCAACCGGGCGTCGCGATCTCGTCGAAGCCGTCCAGGATAAGTGTCACATCACCCGCACGCCACGCTCGGACCAGTTGTGCGGGTGCCGGAAAGCCGATTTCGCGAGCGTGCCGCTCTAGAGCTTCCACTGGGTAGACCTGGCCCTGGTGGTCACGCAGGTTGAGCAGGATAGGGAATGGGCCGAACGTGTTCTTGCGGTGGGCCTTTGCGAGACGCCGGTGCAGCTCGCGCAGGAGCATGCTCTTACCCGCCCCGTAATCGCCGTACAAGAGAACGGATTTGCCGTGCTTGACCTCTTCGGTCACGCGAGCAACCGAGAAAGGCTCCCCAGTACCGCTTTCCACCGGATCAACGGCCACGTACGGTTTGAGGTCTTCGTGGTTGCCGCTACTCGGCTCGCGCGCACTGCCGAAGGGGTACGAGCTGCGCAACTCAAGGTACTTCAGGGAGTCGACGAGCTGTCCGCGCAGCTGGGAGAAGCTGCAGGCGACGAGAGGCGGGCCGAAGCCCTTGATGACCGCGCGTTGGACGGCGGTGGGTTCATCCCGAGTGACGAAGAAGCCCTTGACGGCCTTGAACGGGTGTTCTCGGGATTTGGCTAGGCATGCCTCGTGGAGCTTCCTGCCGTCCTTCTCTGCCTTGTCCTTGCGTCCCGAAACCGTGCATTCGACGATCGTGACTGAGTCCGGTCCGACGAAGACACCGTCACGTTCAGCAGTGCCGATGTAGGTCGAACCCTGAAACTCGTTCTCTGGCGCGAAGAGCGCCCGAGATATCCGCAGGACCTCGGCCTCGAATTCTGATTCATCCTGCTGCTTCTCGCTCGATGGCACGAGGACCCCCTTCGGACCGTGACTGACGTCACATCATATGGCTAGAACGGGGGTTGATAGGAGCTCTTCTGGTGCAGAGTTGGGCAATGCGTGGTCGCGAGCGGCGTGGGTAGCGTTTGTAGGAGACCGAGACAGGAGCCTCCCGCCTGGTGGACGCTCCAGCAGCATGATTCCGAGGGCGGCGCGTTCCTGCCGATGCGAGTTAGCTCCCGTGTCACGCCTCTGGATAGGACGTTGTGATCGATCCGGCTGAGACTGAGCCGGATCGTGCCTGGGCACGTACTGAGCATGAACGCATCGACGGTGAAGTGGGCGGGCTCGGTGGCCGAGGTGGAGTTGCGTGAGCCACTTCCCCGTCGATGGGCTCACTCGCAAGGCGTCGCGCGGCGCGCAGACGAATTGGCAGAGGTCGTCGGAGATGCGGCGGACCTGCTAGTTGCTGCTGCGGTGTTGCATGACGTGGGTTACGCGCCGCGGCTGGCCGCGACCGGCTTCCACCCGCTGGATGGTGCTCGGTTTCTGCGTGACATCCCTGCTGCGGGCGAACGGCTGGTCCGGTTGGTGGCGAATCATTCGATGGCGTTGCTGGAGGCTGAGGAGCGCGGGCTGCGGGACGTGCTGGAGGATGAGTTTCCGCTGCTGGACGACCAACTGCTGGTGGACGCGCTCACCTACTGCGACATGACGACCACACCCGATGGCGAGGTCACCTTTGCCGAGGCCCGGCTGGCGGAGATCGCCGTTCGCTATGGCGCGGACAGCCTGGTGGGGCGGTTCATCCGTCGGGCGTCGCCGGACATCCTCGCGGCCGTGGGGCGGGTGGAAGCAGCGTTGGCGGCTCAGCCCAGGTAGGGGTACGTGCCTGCGAGGTAGTCTCCGATCTGCTGGCGCATGCTGGGGTGGATGTCGTAGAGGTCCAGGTCGCTCGGCTGGACGTAGCGGACGCCGTCGGCCTCGTCGTTGATCGTGGGCTCACCGCCCACAGGCCGGCCGATGTAGGTGTTCTCGTACTGCTGGCGGATCTCGCCGTCGGTGTAGGCCACGATGTGGTTCGGGTTCGTGTAGACCCCCAAGAATCCGGTGATCTCGGCGATGATCCCGGTCTCTTCCAGGCATTCACGGACGGCGCACTGGGCGGCGGTCTCGCCGATGTCCTGGGCTCCTCCGGGCAGGGCCCACTGGCCGGTGTCCCGGCGGCGTTGGAGCAGTATGGCGCCGTCGTCGTCGACGACGAGCAGGTTATTGGCGGGGATGAGCGTGTTCGCCTTGGGGGCCTTGGGGTCGTTGTAGTACTCAGTCCTGCCCATGTGGCGAGGGCTCCTCCTGGTCTGGTGTCCAGGGCCGTGCGGTGGCCCAGACAGCTTCGTAACTCTGAGCGTAATTGTCGAACCAGCCCGCCGTGTCTGCTCTGCGGAGATGGAGGAGGGGGTTGGCGCTGGCCGGCTGGCCCCAGACGTGCGGGTTGATCAGAAGGTCATCGTCGTACCGGAACATGGAGGTGTAGAGCGTGGTGTCGTGCAGCCTCACCTCGCATCCGGCCTCGGACAACAAGGGCCGGTAGTAGGTCAGGGAGGCACGGATCTTGGCGGCGAGTGTGTCGCCGATTCCCTCTTCGTGGCCCCGGATTGCTGCCGCCTGGCCCTTCGAGTCGCCGAAGCAGAGCCGCACTCGCACCCCGTTCGACGCGCGCTCGGCGAGCATCTTGGCGACGTGGGGGTTGGACTGGGCGAAGAAGGTGCCGGAGAAAACGAGGACGCTGATCTGTTCCTGGGCGCCGTTGAGCAGCGACAGCCACGTGTCGCGCGGGACGCTCGCCCGGTTCTGGTAGGTCCCGATCAGCTCCTGTCCTGAACCAGTGAGCTGCTGCTGCGTGCTCGGCGCCGGTGCGGGCCAGAGGAACAGTTCCTCCACCCGTAAGTGCTTGGCCACGCGGAAGCGGTGGCGAGGATGGGGAACGCGTCCGCCGAGCCACCGGCCAACGGTCTTGGGGTCCACCTCGCAGACTTCGGCGAGTGATTCGGGTGGGATGCCGCGCTGGGCGAGCACGGAGTGCAATCGCTCGTTCACAGACGCTATACAAGCCGAGACCGGTCAGGAGCGGCAAGGACGTTTCGGGACGTTCCATGGAAGGAGGGGGTCATGGCTGCTGTATTTACGCTGGATGCATGGAGCTCATCGTCCTGTGGGACATCGACCACACCCTCATCGAGAACGCCGGGGTCAGCAAGGAGATCTACGCCGCCGCCTTCACGGCCCTGGCGGGAAGGGCGCCCGCAGGGCCGGCGCGGACGGAAGGGCGTACGGACCGGCTGATCATGCGCGACATGTTCGAGCGGAACGGCTTGGCCGAGCCGGACTGGGCAGCGGTCGAGGGGGCGCTGTCCGACGCAGGGGAGGCGCGTCTCCAGGACCTCAGTCGTCGGGGAACAGCCTTGCCCGGCGTACGGGAAGTCCTGAAGGAGGTCTCTGTACGCAGCAGTTGGGTGTCGTCGGTGCTCACCGGCAATATCGCGGACAACGCCCGCGTGAAGGTCGCGGCCTTCGGCCTTGATCCACTCCTCGACCTGCCGGTCGGTGCCTACGGGGCCGATGCCCTCCAGCGCCCCGACCTGGTCGCTGTCGCCCGGGAGCGGGCCCAGCGACTGCGGGGCGCCCAGGATGGCGTGCCCGTCGTGCTCGTCGGAGACACCCCAAGGGACGTGGAAGCCGCACTCTCCACGGGCTCCGAGATCATCGCGGTCGCCTCCGGCGTCCACAGCGCCCAGGAGCTGGCAGACGCCGGCGCCCATACGGTCCTGCCCGATCTCACGGACACCGGCCGTGTACTCGGGATCCTGGAGGGACTCTCCGCACGCTGAAAACGTCCCAGGACGTCCTTACAGCGTCCCGATACGCGGTGACGAGGTCCGTACCTGTCCCGCCAATATCAGGTCTCCCACCAGGCAAGCGCCTCGAAGGAGACCCTCGTGATCAGCGAAGTCACCGGGATCCGCAGGATCCGGATGCTGTACCTGCAGTTGCTCTACCGCTGCAACTTCGAATGCCTGCACTGCTTCCACGGCAAACGGCTTCAGCACGCCGACGCCTTCACCACGGACGAGGCGGTCAACCTCCTTACGCTGATGCGCGACGAGTACGGCACCGAGGCCGTCACCCTGCTGGGCGGCGAGCCGTTCGTCTATCGGGACCTCGCCCAGGTCGTCCGGTACGCCAAGCGGGACCTGGGCATGCAGGTCGAGATCTGCACCAACGGCTACCGCATCGAGCGCCGGTTGACCGAGATCGCCCCCGACCTGGACCTGCTCCGGGTGTCGCTGGAGGGCATCGGTACGACCAACGACAAGATCCGGAAGTTCGGAAGTTACCGCAGTGCCCTGAGCGCACTCGAAATCGCCCAGCAGCTCGGCGTCCGCGCCGGCGCGACCATGACGGTCACCTCACGCAACATCGACGAGGTTCTGCCGCTCGCCCGCACATTGCAGCACTACGGGGTGGAGCAGCTGAAACTCCACTGCCTCCGGCCGGTCGGCAACGCAGCGGACCACCCCGAGCTCCTCGTCAACGACGCCACGGCCTACACCCGTCTGCGGGAGCGCCTGGCCTCGGCCGAGCTGGGCATCGAGGTGATCCTCGACGAGGACCTGTCCGAGCTCGGTGCGCCGGACGCCTGCCTCCCCGCCGGGGGCCCCGTGGAGATCGAGCGGATCGAGGCCGACCCGCGTGGCGCGCTCACCATGTCCTGCAAGGCCGTCGGCAAGGACTCGCACGCCTTCTGGTACGACAAGCTCGCCGATCACATCGACCACCGGCCGTCCGCCACCGACGAGCTCACGCTCGCGGTGCCGGACGTGGTGTACGGACGTGTCTGACCCGACGTTCTTCGAGAGCGTCGAAGGGCTCCGCGGCACCGGCAAGTCGACGCTCGCCCCCATGCTCGCGGCCGCCCGTGGCGCGGTACTGGTCCCGACCGTGCCACCCAACTACCAGGTACTGCGGCAGGAGGTCGACCGGCTGGGAAACGTAGAGGCGCGCATGTGCTTCTACCTCTCGGGCCTGTTCACCGCCACCGATCAGATCCAGCGGTACCTGTCCGCCGGCATCCCGGTCGTCGTCGAAAGCTACTTCGCACGCTGTCTGGCCAACCACCGCGCTTTCGGGGCCGACCTCTCGGTTTCCCTGCCGCCGGGCATCCCGCGTCCCGTCACCTACTACCTCGTCTGCGCGAAGGACGAGCGCCAGCGCCGACTCGCCCGGCGCGACAAGCCTGTCTCGCGTTGGGACGCCCTCGCCGAGATCACCGCAGACAAGATCGCCGACGCCTACGCCTCGTTCCCGATGCACCGCGTGAACACCACCGGACTTACCCCTGACGAGGCACTCCGAGCCGTCCTGAGCACCGACCCGCAAGGAGAGCAAGCCAGTGCAGACACCCAGCATGTGGCGGCACACCCTCACCTTCTTCCCTCAGTTCCTCGCCGCGCTGAAGGAGCGTACGGAGCCTGACTCCACCGTGATGGTCATCGGCGCGAGCGACGGCAGACTCGTCGTGCCACTGGCCGCGGCCGGCTACCGGGTCGTCGCCATCGAGCGCGACCCGCTCGCCCTCCACGGCGGCGAGGTCCAACTTCCGGGTGGCAGAACCGGTCACGCGATGGGCATGATCGAGCGGCTGAAGCAGGAAGGGCTGCACGACCGTGTCCAGGTCGTGGAGGAGGACTTCCTCGCCTCCGAACCAGTCACCGCCCCCTGCGATGCCGTCTGGACGAGCTGCTCGTGGCATTACAGTGCCAACCACCACCGGCCGTTGGGCGAGTTCGTCGACCGCATGCAGCGCCTGGTCCGGCCCGGCGGTCTGTTCGGCGCGGAGTTCATGATGCCCCTCACGCAACGCCACCACGTGCTTGAGCACTACACATCCCCCGAGAAGCTGCGGCGTTACTTCATCGGGGACTGGGACGTCCTGCTCACCCTGCGGACCAACGAGTTCACCGAGCAGGCGCACGTCGGACAGCTGCAGGACCACAACCACCGCATGGGCCTCCTCCTCGCCGCCCGCGCGTCCACCCCCTCCTAGAGCTACGGAAAGAAGGACCTATGAAGCACGAGTACGAAGCCAAGTTCCTCGCCGTCGACGTCGATGGCCTCCAGGCCAAACTGACGGCGCTCGGAGCCGTCCAGGCATTTCCGCGCACCCTCCTCACCCGGAAGATTTTCGAGAACGACGCCCTCGAAGGCGGTGCCTGGGTCCGCCTGAGGGACGAGGCCACCCGCTCCACTCTCACGCTGAAGCAGGTCACCGACTCCACGACGATCGACGGCACCACCGAGATCGAGACCGAGGTGTCCGACCTGCACGCCATGGCCGAGATCCTCCGCAACGTCGGCCTGCGCGAAGTCCGCTACCAGGAGAACTTCCGCGAGGAGTGGCGCCTGGGCGAAGTCGCCTTCGATTTCGACACCTGGCCGGACCTCCCCACCTTCGTCGAGATCGAAGGACCCGACGAAGCATCCGTCCGACAGGCTGCAGATCTGCTCGACCTTGACTACGCACAGGCCCGGTTCGGCAGCGTCGACGAGATCTACAAGAGCGAGTCCAGCCGGGACATCCTCGCCGAACCGACGCTCCTCTTCGCCGACGCCGGCAAGCAGGAGCAGGCCGGGGCGGCTGCACCGAGCGAGTGATCTTGAGGACCGAGCGTGTTTATGGAACTGGCTGTGACGCCGCGGGTCGTACCCGGCGTCGCCGAGTTCGCCCGCGGCGGTCTGCCGGCAGCGGCGGACACCGACGACGGCAACACCTGGACCGATGGGCACTGCTGGCTCTACTGCGGTCAGGGCTGGACCCGCGTTCTGTGGATCGGCCCCGTTAGCGTGGCCGGCGCCCAGGCCGCCATGTACGCCTGTGGTCCGTGCATCCGGGCCCTGCAAGAGCAGGTCTGGCAGGCCATCCTCCTCCACGATGCACCGTCGTGTCCGGCCCCGTTGAGAACGTTCGCGACGGCCGAGCAACCTGGCGGACGCCGCGTTGGTAAGCATCGCGCGCGGGGCAGCGTGCTGCGTCGTGGGTGAGGACGACGGCAGAACTAAATAGCCCCGTGACGTCTCTTCACAGCGAAGGATCCGCAATCAGAAGTACGCCGACTGCTGGGCCGGTCACCACGCATGGTGACCGGCCCAGCAGCCGTTATTGCTGCGGCGTCTTGCCGCGGGCTTCTAATGACGATGCCGGCGTTGCCGATCTGCGGCTGTGGCAGGGGCCTCCGACGCGGGCTCTGGCCTTGAGGATTGCACCATGACCGCTTTCCAATTCAATCAGCATCGGAGAGTCTGCGAGCACCGAGTAAAAGAGCGACCATCGCCGGAGGAAGAAAATATCATGCTTCTCACCTCGCGTTGGAACGGTCACATAAATAATTCTACTTCCTCGTGGGGGCATAAAAAGATAGCCAGTGCCTGTCGGCCTCTCACAAACGCTCTACTGGACATCTCCCGGAAAGTGAGGGCGTTTCTGAGCAACCAAGGAAGCCGCGTCTCGCCCCGGCGGGAGCTGCCACTCAATTACGTGCAGGCCCGCCAACTCGATGATTTCTTCGGGCACGCCCAATCGGTACAGAGGTGTAGCTCCATACCGGTTGAGCCAAGCAACGCGTCTCGTTTTCTCGCACGAATCAAGGTCCCGCCACGAATCGAGGATCACCCCTGGAGTAATCGATGCCCCCAGCGATCGCTGAAGCACTACGTGCCGAACGAGCGGCATGTATTCCACTGGGTCTCGCGCGAGAGCGACAAGACACCAAGCCGTCGAGTCAGACATAGATAGGCCATGAGCGTCTGCGAGGCGTCGAGCCCTCCATTGCCAGAGCGGAGCGAGGAGCCACCTGGTTTGCCGCGCCCTCATTTCCGGACTCCAGAAGGCCCCGTCAAGCGTCTCATTGCGACGGAGTGCGCAGGGTTGCACAGGACAAACATCAGCTCGCGCGCTCCTCATTCCCGGAGCTGGATGTTTCGAGCTGAAGCTCGCGCTTGCGCTGCTCTTCCTTCAGCCGTTCCACATAACGCGCAAATATCCGAAGCCGTTCAGCTTCAGGAAGAGGCGGTTCGCCATCCCGCCCAGCGTATTCATCGAGCATGAATTGTGATGCGTTATAGTGCTTCTCGATATCATCGGCCGTGGATTGCAGATTGTATCCTCGTTCGCGAAACTTGAAGTATCCGGTGACGCCTGCCGAAATTCCGACGAGTGCACTGAGGGAAGCCGCAGAAAGGCGCAGCACTTGACTACTGCCCTCATTCATTGCCGCAAGCGTCGAAGTGACAATTGACCCAGTGATGATGATGCCCTGAAAGACGTTGTGAATCCGGCGATTTTTGTTCGCTGAAGTTCGGTACTGATCAATCAGGTCAAGCGACGCTTCGCGGTAGATGCGAAGTCCGGAAGGGGAGTCAAGAGGTAGCTTGGCAGCGGCAGTTTGCCGATCCTGAAGTGCGTTGCGCAGCGCGCCAGTTCGAGCAACAACCTTCTTTCGGTTCTTCCATAATGCCCACCCCATCGCCACCCAGAGGCAGTTGACGATGATGAGCCCTGCCCATCTAGTAAAGACAGGCTGCGACTTCCAGAGACCCACGATAACCGTGTAGCCGAGGAGGAACGTAAGGATTATGCCGCCCAGCAGGCAGAGAACATATATCCTTTGAAAGGTTCGCGATGTCCGCAGGTCATCTTCGATCTCATCGAATCTCTTGACGCTGCTCCGGTATTCCTCTTGGCGTCGAGCCTCATCAGCCTCAGAAATCTCATTTGCCTCAGCACTTCCCCAACTCACCAGCGACCCCCACTTAGTTCAAGCCACCCCAGCGGCAGATGAAACGCCCGGTAGCTTTCGGTAACACGAGTGGGCGATCGTAGAACCGGCCTTTCGGGCCAACAAGAGCGCCTTGCAAGCCATTACCCACGGGGGAAATTTTGCCAAGATCCGAATGGCGAGAACTAGTTCCTCGCTCAACAGGTGTGATCGTCATCGATGTTGAATACAGGCCAAGATCAAATTTCGATGATCTCTCTCATTTTTTTCCAAGAAGGGAATCTTCTCCCTAAGGAATCGTTTTCCGGGCGGGGAGAAGAAGCTCCTGGTGAGACGCGCCACTGGAGCGTGGCAAGCGGGGCCAAGGCGGTACTTGAAGTCGATCCGGCGGATTGCGGTCCAGGGCTGCAGGACTCCTGATGGATCGGACAGGAGTGTGGTGGGGCGGGCTCGTGCTGCTGGCGGGCTCTGGGAGCGAGCTCTCCTTGCTGGGGTCAGCGGCGTGGGCGGCTTAGCCTGTTCGTGGGGGCTGAGGGTGCCGTGGGCGGCTGGGTATCGGCGTACGGCGCGCTGAAGGCTGCTGCGGTGGTGCTTCGCAGGCGGGCTGCTTCCGCGCGGCGGTTGGGTGCGGGGTTGCGGCTGGTGTGCTGGATGCGGGTGAGCAGGACGCGGGCGGGGCTGTGGGCGGTGCCGAGCTCTCGGCGGGCGGCGGCTCTCTTGAGGAGCTGGTGGGGTTCGTGGCCGCCGGCTTCAGCGTCGGCGAGGACGGTGGCGAGGGCGGGCCAGCCGGGGTCGGCGAGGATCCGCTCGGCGTGTTCAGGAACGGCGGCGCGTACGTCGCTGGCCAGGGTGCGGCGGGTCTCCTCCGTGGTGCGGCGGGTTTCGAGTTCGGTGAGCGTCGGAGCGAGTGCGTCGTCGGCTGCTGGATGGAGGTGCTGGACGGCTTGGCGGGCGGCGTCGGCCTGGTGTGCATGACCCTTGGCCTCGTGCCAGCGTCCGGCGAGTATGGCTGCCCAGACGAGTGCAGCGACCAAGGCTGCGAGCGCGCTGCTGTCGGGGCCGGTAGCGGTGTGTGCGATGTCGCGGGCGGCGGTCCGCAGGGCATGGGCGGCCCGGTCTTCGGCCCGTACTTGGGAGCGTTGGGCACGGGCGAATGCCCGGCTGGCCGCTTGCAGGTGGGGGCGGAGGTTGACGGGGGCCTTCTGGGCGGTGGCTTCGAGGAGTTCGCCCAGGGCGGTGATGTGCGCCTGTGCTCGTGCGTCCCCGCCGTCATCGGCGTTCGTGCCGGTGATCTCTGCGTGGAGGGTGTCGAGGGCGTCAGTGGCCTGATGCCAGGGAGTGGTGGACTGGTTGCGGCGGGCGGTGGGGTGTTCTTCGGGGGCGCTGGTCTCTAGACGGGCTTTCAGTTTGGGCAGGGAGAGGTCGGGGGCGATCTTCCCGCCGGGGTGGTAGATCTGCTCGCCGTCCTTGTTCAAGTCGCCGGGCCGGCCGACTGCGTAGCCGAGGAGGTCTCCGGATGGGCCGCGGCGGGGTTTGACCAGGATGTCGTCGGCTTCGAGGTAGCCAAGGAGTTGTTCGGCGCTGGTGGTGTGGGGGATGGCGGCGCGGATCTGGTCCTGGAGCCATTCGCGGCTGGTCTGCTCCCAGCCGAGGCGCTCAGCTTTGTGCATCTCGGCCTGGGTGGGGCGCCGGGTGGCGGTGCGGTCGCCCTTCGTCAGGGGTCGCAGTCCGTAGTCCTTCTCGATCTCCCGGCACTCGTTGCCGACGCGGATGCCGCTGCCGTGGAGCTTGGGGCGGCGGCCGTCCTCGCGGACGGTGGTGGCCAGGATGTGGATGTGGTCGTTGGCGTGGCGTACGGCGATCCAGCGGCAGGCCAGATCGTCGCCTGCGGGGGCGATGCCGGCTGCGTGGACGATGCGCTGGGCGATCTCGGCCCACTCGGTGTCGGAGAGGTAGCGGTCTTCGGGTGCGGCGCGGACGGGGCAGTGCCAGACATGGTCGGTGACAGGCTTGCCGAACTCGCTGTTCCGAAGTTGAACGGGCTCGTCGAGGTCGCGGGCGAGCTGGGTGAGAGTGGCGTTTTCGTCGCGGCCGGGGTCGGGCATGCCGAGCATGGAGAATCCGCCGACGAGGTGCGGGTCGAGGTGTTCGTCGTGCCGGCCGGGGCCGTAGAGGTAGGCGAGCAGACCGCGGGTGTTGGAGCCGGCGGGCTTGATAGCGGCGATCACGCGGATCAGACCTCCGTCGCGTCGGTGGGCTCGCGCAGAGCCCCGGCGATCAGGGTGAGCAGGCGGTGGAGTTCGTCGAGGTGCTGACGGATGTCGGGCGGGGTGTAGTCGCTGTTGAGGGCGCGGGCGATCTGGTTGACGTTGACGCCGGTGCGGTTGAGGGCGCGCAGGACCTGGGCACGGAACATGTGGGTGCGGCGTCGATCCTCGGACAGGGGGAGGTTCGCGGTGAAGCGGCCGTCGAGGAAGGCGAGGACGATGTCGGCGGCGAACCCGGATTCGCCCTTGTAGCCGTGCTCGGCTGCGGCCTCGCGCAGGCTGGTGTGCTCGTCGTCGGTGAAGCGCATGGGGCCGACGCGCTTGGTGCGCTTGTCGCCGGTGAACCGACGGATCGTTGGCTGGACGCTCTGCACGGCGGGGTCGCTGACGGCGGGGGTGTCGGTGTGCGTCGGGCGGAGGATCGTTTGCTGGGTGGCGTGAAGCGTGTCCGGGTCGGGGCCGCCCTCGGTCACGGCCACCTGGTCCGGCGCCCCCTGGCGCTGGGACGTCTCCGCCACCCCCGGGGCAGAGACCCCCGAAGACCGGCCATGAGTCGGACTCGGGGTACTACTGGCTCCGCCAGGAGCAGCCCGTCCGAACGCCCGCCGCACACGTTCTGTCAGCGTAGGCGACTTCGTCAGTGTCAGCGGCGATCCGATTTCGGAGTCGGGGTGGTGCGGGTCGTGGGTCACGGATATTGCTCCGGAGTAGCGCGGGAGGGATGGCGGCATGCGGGGGCACGGCTACGGCCGTAGGCGGTAACGAGCGATCAGGCGGAGGGGCGGGGCACGCTCTGACCGGTGGCCGGAGGAGTTCCGGCCACCGGATGGCGGGCGATCAGCTGACGTTCCGATCGGCGCCGGGTTCCGACCGGAGGATTTCCATGACTTCGGTCAGCCTCTGGCCGCCGACCGTGTGTCCTTTGTCCCGTATGGCCTGTTGGACGATGCCCCGTGTGAGCTTGCGCTTCTCCGCCGCGGCGATCCGCCCGATCTCGACCAGTTCCTCGACCGTTGCGCTGACCGGTCGGCCGCCTCGCGGAAGGCTCTTCGAGATTCCGGGCAGCGCGTTCCGGGGGCCGGATGCGGTGGCTTGTGATTGTCCGGTGGGCGCGGGCGGTACGGCAGGCGATTCCGGCGTCTCGCCGGAACCGGTGGCGGGCCGGTCGGAAGCTCGGTCGACCAGTTGGTGAATCTGCCGCATCAGCACTCCGAAAGCCAGCAGGGCTGCGGTCGGGGGAACCGCCGCGACCACGTAGTCGAGTAGGGGTGCGACGCTCTCGTTGCCCGTGCCGCTCACCCCGGCGACGTTGAGCGCAATGGATCCGGCCGACCCGATGGCGGTCAGACCGACCGCCCACCAGTCGGTCACCCGGCGAAGGCCGGCGCGGAGCATCAGCAGTTCGCCCGCGACGATGAAGGCGTCCAGGGTCGCGGGCCAGGCCCATTGCCGGACAGGGGAGCTTCCCAGCCCATGCTGTCCGGCGACCTGGGCAAGGTGGGCGTAGGAGAGCCAGAAGCCGCCGGCGGTGAGGGCGATGATGACGGTTCCGGCCGCGGCGAGGGCGTATCGCTCGGCACCGTGCTGGGGCGTTGCTTGCCGCCTCTTGTCCTGGGCGCGGGGCATCGCGTGAGTGTGCCGGGGGGTGTCGTGGGGTGTAGCGGGTGTGGTCATGCGGGGTTCTCCGGGATGGTTCTGCGGAGGCGATCACGGCGTTCACGAAGGGGGCGTACACGTGAGCCCCCTTCTAGAGGGGGGCTCACGCGTGAACGCTGGCGTGCGTGTACGGCGTGAACGATCGCGTGATCGTCTGACCTGGGGTTTTGTGCTTGGCGTGTACGCCTGCGGTGAGGCGTGCGCCGGTGCGCGGGGGAGGGGTGCGTGTACGCCCTCGTGTACGGTCCCGGCGTTCGGCGATCAGGTCAGGAGACGGCGCCGATATGGCGGACTGAGGCGCGGTAGCGGGCTTGCTGGCCGCCTCCGGTGCCGCCTGCGGTCCCTTCGGCCTTGCCTGCGAGTCCGGCCCTGACGAGTCGGTCCAGGGTGCGCCTGGCTTTCTCGGTGGCCGAGCGCTCGGGGTTGTTCTGGCCGCTTTGGATCATGGCGAGTTCGCGCACGGTCAGGCCGTCGGGGCGCTGTCGCAGGATGGCGACTGGGTCGAGGGCAGGGTCGAGCGTCGAGATACCACGTTCGTGGTCGTGGATGACCTGGAGGGGGCCCATCTCGCCGGTGGGTGTTTTGAGGTGATGCAGGGTGACGGCGAGGTCGCCCGCTTCCCCGGCGATGAAGAGGACGCTGCCTGCGCCGGAGGTGATCCAGGTGGAGCCGTAGACCCGGTCCAGGGTGGGCTTCTGGGCGCGTGGGGCGCCCTCGGTGGCCTTGCGCTGGTGGTGGAGTTCCATGATCTCGACGCCGTTGCGCATGGCTCGCTGGCGGGCGTTGTTGTAGGCGACGCCAAGCGCGTCGTCGACCAGGGTGCTCACCGCGTCCTTGAGGCTGTCGATCACGATGGTGTCGGCCTGGTGAGCGGCGGCGAGGTCTGCCAGGAGGTCGGGCTCCTTGTCCAGGCTGGCGGGCAGAGGTCCCTGCCACACAGCGAGCCCGTCGCGCAAGCGCTGCTCGTGTTCGGGCCCGATGCTGCGGGCCATGGCGCGGGCGATCTGCTTGTACCGGTCCAGCGCCAGGTACAGCACCCGTCGGCTCGGTGCGACCGGCATGTCCAGGACGCTGTCCGCCAGACCCAGGCGGGCGAGGATCACCTGGTGAGCCAGGGTGGTCTTTCCTACGCCGGGTGCTCCCACGATCATCAGGCTCTCGCCGGATGACCAGGCCGTCTGCTCCCGCGTGCCCCACAGCGGCTCGGTGTCGGCACCAGTCTCGGTGACGAAGAGCCATCCGTCGGTGATGAACCGGGAGAGCCGACCCTGTCCCGAGGCGAGTGCACGCTCGCGCTCGATGCGGACCTCCGACTCCACCTCGCTGCGGATGGCGTCCGGGTCGGCGCCCGGCTCCATCGCGCGCTGGGCGGTCCGGATGCCGGAGGCGCGCAAGCGACGCAGGTCGGCCAACCTGCGCACGATGCCGGCGTAGTAGGCGGCGCCGCTCGTCGAGGGCACGGCGTCGGCCAGCTGGTGGACGTACACCACACCGCCGACCCGTTCCAGGTCGTCCTGGGCGCGCAACTGGTGCGACAGGACGATGGGGTCGGTCGGCTTGTCCTCGCCGTGCAGAGCGAGGATGGCGCGCCAGACCGTCTCGTGCGCGGGGCGGTAGAAATCGGCCGCGTCGAGCAGTTGGCGCACTTCGTCGATCACCGCGGCCTTGTGCATGCAGGCTCCCAGCACGGCGGCTTCGGCGTCGACGTCGTGCGGCGGAACCGCGGTGAGGTCGCCCGCCGTGGGCTGGCCGCCGGTTCCCGCGAGGTGTGGCGCGTTCGGCCGCGGTTCGTCCATACTGGACATTGAGCTCCTCAACTTGCGGGCCGTACGGGACGGCGAATCCCAGGCCACGCGGGTCAATCGTTCAGGGATGGGCGGTTACGAGAGTTCGTGCTTGGCCCCCGACGTTCGTAGCGTCGGGGGCTTTTTGCGTTCACCCCCGTTCGAGGGCGGACGTCTACAGTACCTGACGCTTTCGGAAGCGCAACGGTTGCATTCGGTTCCGGAATGGTGTTTAGTTTTCACCATCGCCCCGGCTGTCCGTCGGGCCCCGGCAAGGAGGTGCAGTGATGAGCAGTGACGAAGGCGCCTCCCGCGCGGGGCCGGATCGGCCGCTGGCCGAAGATCACGTCGCGGAGCGCATCAAGCTCGAACGCGAGGCTCGCGGATGGAGCACGGTCACCCTGGCCGAGCGAATGGCAGACGCCGGCCACCCGGTCAACCAGTCCGCGATCTGGCGCATCGAGAGCGGCAAGCCCCGCCGCCGGGTCAACCTCGATGAGGCGCTCGGCTTCTGCAAGGTCTTCGACCTGACCTTCGACGAGCTGACCAGCCCCCCTGGCCAGCTCGCCAACCCGCTGGTCCGTCGTCTCGTCGGCGACTACGTCGCGAGATGGAAGGAATGGCGGGCCCTGGGCAAGGACATGCGCCGGATCCAGGACGAACTCGCGGCGTACACGGACGCCAACCCCAACCAGGAAGACATGGTCAAGGCTCTGCTGACCCACGAGCTGACCATCGCCTCGAATGGCGAGTTCCATCACCACCTTGGAGCGCCAACTCGGCTTCGCAGCTACCTCGGCGAGCGCATGGACACGCCGTCCGAACAGAGCTGACTCGGCTCCTCGCTGCTACGAACAGCGAGGGCTTGCCGCCTCCGGTTCCTTCTCTTCACGCCCATCCCTGAACGACTTGCCGGCCCATCGGGATTCGCCGTCCCTTGGCCTGCCAGGAGAGGACCCTCCCTTGCACCGCACCGAACTGCCGCTTGCCCAGATAGCGGACCTGCTGGACGTCCCCGAGGCCGACCTGCGGAGTCTGCTCTCTGAACGACGTCCCGCCGCAGTCGACACCACCCTCGTGGCCCTCACCGTTGCTGAGGCCGCGCGCCGGATCGGTATCGGCCGAACGAAGCTGTACGAGTACGTCACCTCCGGCGAGATCGCCTCGGTGAAGATCGGCAGCTTGCGCCGTATCCCAGCAGAGGCGGTGAACGATTTCCTGGCCAGGCGCCTCACGGCCAGCGACTTCGGGGCCGCAGCATGACCCGGGCCGGGACGGCGAAAGGCCGTCAGCCCAATGGCGCCTCATCCATCTACCTCGGCAAGGACGGTCGCTGGCACGGCCGCGTCACCGTCGGCGTCAAGGACGACGGCACGCCGGACCGGCGCCACGTCAGCCGCAAGACCCGCGCGGAGGTCACCAAAACCGTCAGGGAGCTGGAGCGGCAGCGCGACAAGGGTGCGGTACGCAAGGCTGGCCAGAGCTGGACGATCGAGACCTGGCTCGCCCACTGGGTCGAGAACATCGCAGCGCCGAACGTCTCCGAGAACACCATCGACGGCTACCGCGTCGCGGTGCACCACCACCTCGTCCCCGGCCTGGGCGCCCACCGCTTGGAGAAGCTGGAGCCGGAACACCTGGAGCGCTTCTACAAGAAGATGCAGGAGTCCGGCAGTGCCGCCGGCACCGCCCACCAGGTACACCGCACCCTCCGTACCGCTCTCAACGAGGCAGTGCGTCGAGGGCACGCCATCCGGAATCCAGCGACGATCGCGAAGGCCCCGCGCCTCGAAGAGGAAGAAGTCGAGCCGTACTCCGTCGAGGAGATCCAGCGCCTCTTGGCGGAGGCCGGGAAGCACCGCAATGCGGCCCGCTGGGTCATCGCCCTGGCCCTCGGTCTCCGGCAGGGCGAGGTCCTCGGTATGCAGTGGGCTGATGTCGATTTCGAGCTCGGAGTCATCCGCGTCCGACGGGGCCGCCTGCGGCCCCGCTACGAGCACGGCTGCGGCAACCGCTGCGGGCGCAAGCCCGGCTTCTGCCCGCAGAAGATCAACGTCCGACGCGAGACCAAGAGCGTGAAGTCACGGGCCGGGCAGCGGCCTATCGGTGTTCCGGAGGAACTGATGGACCTGCTCCGCCGGCACAAGGAGGAGCAGGTCCGAGAGCGTGCTCTCGCTCGGGACCTCTGGACGGAGAAGGGGTACGTCTTCACCTCGCCGGTCGGCGAACCCTTGAACCCGAACACCGACTTCCACCGATGGAAGGACCTGCTGAAGGCTGCGGGGGTGCGCGACGGCCGCCTTCACGACGCCCGCCACACCGCGGCCACTGTCCTGCTCATCCTCGGGATCTCCGACGCTGTCGTCGACGCGATCATGGGATGGGAACCTGGCAAGTCCGCCCGAATGCGCCGCCGATACCAGCACTTGACCGGCCCGGTGCTCCAGCAGACCGCTGCCAAGATCGGTGGACTGCTCTGGGGCACTCCCACTGTCGCGTCGTCCGATGGAATTCGCGTCTCTGACTTGAGCCAGCGCACCGCCCCGGCGGAGTTGACGGTCTACGTCGCCCGCCTCGACGCGAGCCTCGTACCGTTCCTCCGCCGCGAACATGCCGACGCCCTGGTCAAGCAGTGGAGCACCGAGGGGCCAGATCGTACCGCTGCGGTCGAGGAGTGGAGTGGAGGCAGGTGGGAACGCGAGGGATCCGGAAGTGTGCGGGACATCCGCGACCGCATGGCTGACCGCAGGGTCATCTTCCATGCCCAGGCGGTCTTTCTGCCTGGTGGTGAGAGGCTGAATACTGACCGTTCCGAGAAATGGTCGGTGTCTGCTTGGGAATTTGAGACCGACTCCTACACGGATATGTCAGTCCGTTGGCACGTCACACGCCGTCCCGGCCGGGAGGTCGAGGCTCTGGTCCGGGGCACGGACAGGGGTGCTGTCGAGGCGGCCTTCGCTGAGGCGTGTGCGCAGGCACTGAACCGGGCGAAAGATCCTGGCGGCTGCGGAGAAATTCTCTAAATTGTTGTCATGGCTGCTCCCCGACGGTCTAACGGTCGGGGAGCAGCCATGACGAATTTAGATAGAGGAGAAACGGTCACGCTTCGTCTGTTCCCGGCACGACTTGATACCAGGCAAGTTCGTGATGGGGTTCGTCAGCAAACCAAGCCCAGGTTTCGGAAGCGAGATCCTTTAGACGTTTTCTGGCCGCTCCGTCGTTGCGCGACCAAAAAGCAGTCAGGAACGAGCACCTGTCCGCCTTGATGCCTTGCTGATCAGCCCATTTGAGCAGCGCTTTTCGGCGTGCAGTGGTTACTGCTCCGTCAGTTGCAACGGCCTCGATGACCCAAAACTGGACGGGATCTGACCCCACGTCGGCCATCAGCACATCAGGAAGGATGTTCTTTGCGTCGATCTTGATGCCTAGCGTCTGTAGGAGCTTCTCATCTCCAACATGAACTTTGTCGCCTGGCTCGGATATCGCGAGAACTACCGGTGTCTGTAGGCGAGCCACGGACCACGTTTCGATGGCGCCCTTGATGATCAGTGATGAGATGCCTGCCGCTAGTTCCCGTGTAGCGCCGCCGCTGTTCGGCAGATTGACTGTGACCGCATGCTTCGTCGTCTCTGCCTTAATCGCCAGATGAGCCTTTAGGCGTGCACCCTTTTCGAGGTGCTTGTCGCGCCACTTCTGTGCAGCCTGCTCCATATCCTCGTCAGGCAAATCTGGATCGAAAAGGTCCGCGAAGTGATCCAGAAGTGACCAGCAAGGCCGACTGCTGGAGGTAGGCAGGTCCAAGCGTCGTCTGATTGCGTCGTGCTCGCGCCACTCGCGGAAGGTCTCGTCGCGAAGTGTCTCGCGTGAATTGTCTCTATAAGAGGGCTGGAACGGTACGCCCCACGATTCGTGCAGCGTAACGACATGCTTATGGTTCTTTGCTGCCGCTTCACGCCAGATCTTGCGATCCTCGTCGGAGTTGTGCGTGAGCGCTTCCTCGGACATCCACAGCACCGTAGTGGGGCGAGCCCAATGTACGGACTGTACGTCGTCATCCACGTTACATACTGCGTCGATGTGAATTAGTGCAGTCACGGCCATAGCGGCCAGGGGGGACGAGAATACAGCGTCGAAGGCCGCCCGCGGGAAGATGATTCTCAGGCGTCGCTCGGCTTCCTCCGGGCTGATTGGCTTCCTCAACTCAGGCTCCCTTGGGCCGGTAAGCGGCGGCAACAGCAGCCTCCAACGAAGCGCCCTCCAAATCATTCCACGTGCGCACTATTTCTCGATCAGGCAAGGGAATTGACTCCAATTCGTAGGCGCTCAGCGCGACAGATCCCGAGATGCTGCGAATGACACGGTCCAACGTCTTTGTAGCCAGCAGGCGTGTCATGGCTTCTGGAGTGAGCACGGGATCGGTGACAGTAGGACGCAAAACATTGACGTGGTTCTCGACGGTCACGCGGCCGTGGAGACCGTCAAGGGCCTCTTGGCTGAGGTGCGCAGCGATGAGTCGCCGGGTCTGCTCAGGTGCGGTCGTACGTTGGACGAGTACGGCTGGCGTATCCAGCACCATCACCTTTTGGTCTGAGGCCGCAGTCAGGGCGAGATAGCGCATCGTGTCTCTTGCTGGATCGCGATGTAGTGCCCCGCCGTCGATGTCAGCAGCCCAGATGACGTGGGAACGAGTTGTTCCCCAGGCGGGGTACAGGTCGTTGCTGCGCCGGTTCCAGACCAGTGGTCCGGTAGAAGCCCTCCACCCAAGTGAGGCTAGTGAAGTCGTCATCGCCGAAGCCGCTGCCGCGATGGGCGCATCGTCAGAGCGGCGCGGAAGTACCCAAGGCTCGCCTGTCCTCTGGACCTTCACCGAGGCGATGGTGGTTTCGGCGCTTCCTAGGCTGGTGATCCGGGTCTTCTGCCGCCGGCGGCGCTCGAAGACGGCGAGGCAGGTCTCCTGCAGCACGGAAGTGAATACGCCGCTGCGGTCTTCCACGAAGGTGACAGCGCTCATCCCCGCCTCGCGTCCCAGATGGGCACGCAGGTTGGAAAAGTAGCGTCCGCTGGTGAAGCTTGTCGGTACAAGAGCCGCTGCGACCCCGCGCTCATCAAGCGACTCGACAGCTGTGGCCATGAACAGGCCGTAGAGATTTGCGTGTCCGTACAGCACATGCGCGTACCGGTCGCGCTCACCAGGGGACAGGCGCACGCGGCCATAGGGCGGATTCATCAGGACGACGCGGGCAGGCTTCCCGGAGGAACCAAGGCCGTCGCCTACATGAGCAAGCACTGGCAGGGGACTGCGTAGATCACGAGGGATACGAGCAAGGGTGGGGAGCATTTCAGCAGCCAGGACGACGTTGGCCACCCAGACAGCGGCCGGATCCGTGTCGATCCCCTCAATGAGGTCCTGAAGGCCCGCAATGGCCTTCGCCGGGTCAGCTTCGTGCGAGGCGCGCAGATGCTCACGTAGGGGGGGCAGAAGCAGGGCGCCGGCACCGCAGGCCGGGTCGCGCACCAACCCGGGGAGTAGTTGCTTCCTCGGAGACATGCCCAGGCTCTTGCGCGCTAGCGCCCATAGGTGCGAGGCGAGCTCGGGGGGCGTGTAGTGGCGGCCGTGGCGTGAGCGCGTCGCTGGCGATAGGGCCTCGACGTAGGTGGCCCCCACCTGCTCAGGGGTGAGGGAGTTCCAAGCGCCCCCGAGGGGCGGCTCAAGGGTTAGGTCTACGGGCGCCTGAGCCTCAATGGCGTAGCCAATGTCCAGCCATGGGCCGTCGAGGCCGACTGCGGATGCCTGGACTCGCCACCAGGCTGGGATGGTACGGAGTACGGCGATGGCTGCAGCTGTTAGTTCAGCAGGACAGCTGTCCGCTACCTCGATACGGGAGCCGCGCGAGCCGAGGGGCCTTGCCAGGGAGGCTCCCTCCACGGCTTCTGACACGGCCGAGGCGACGAGCAGTTCCGGCATGTAGCAGCGCTCCTTCAGCGGGTGGGGCTCGGCGCCACACTATCCATTCAGATCATTGATGTCTGGGGATCGTTGCGAAGCGCTGGGCTGGCCAGACTCGCAGGTGTCACTGTCACTGGGCTGTTGGTGCGGCCACGGCTGCCGGGGGTGGCTGCCGTACCCACACCTCGCGGCGGTCCCAGGTCACGGGCTCGTCCAACTGAGACCAAAACTGAGACCACCAACGTCGAAGGGCCCCACCGCAAGCGGTGGGGCCCTTCGACGTATTGCCCGGTGAGAGCAATGGCGGAGGATACGAGATTCGAACTCGTGAGGGGTTGCCCCCAACACGCTTTCCAAGCGTGCGCCCTAGGCCACTAGGCGAATCCTCCGGGGCAAACAATACAAGACGTTGAGGAGTGCTCGCGAACCCGTTCCGCCCCGG
>NZ_JAELVH010000640.1 GCF_019399235.1 Streptomyces poriferorum
CTGCTGGGGGGCGAACTGCAGGTCGATGGGCCATTCGACGCTGACGGGGCCGTGCGGGGCGGTGAGTGCGCGGGCGGCCGCGTCGCGGAGGATGTCGCCGGCGCTCTCGGCGTCGGTGACGGTGACGGCGTGGGTGGAGACCGCGCGGAGCATGCCGAGCTGGTCCTTGGTCTCGTGGATGAAGCCGCGTCCGGAGCCGAGGTACTCGCTGTCGATCTGTCCGGTGATGTGGAGGACGGGTGTGCCGGAGCTCAGGGATTCGATGAGGGATCCGGCGGCGTTGCCTGCTCCGGTACCGGTGCTGGTGAGGGCGCAGCCGAGCTTGCCGGTGGCGGCTTCGTGGCGGACGGGGACGAAGCGGAGGTCTCGGTCGACGGCTTCGACGAGCGGCAGGTTGTGCACGCTGACGATGCCGAACACCGTGTCGACGCCGAGTGCGCGCAGCGTCTCGACGAGCAGGTCGCCGCCGTTGGGTCGGGTCATGTCGGGTGCTCCTGGGGGGTGGTGGGGTGAGGGGTTATGCGACGGCGCGGTTGACGCCGCCGCAGACGTCGACGGTGGTGCCGGTGATGTACGAGGCCCTGGGTGACAGGAGTGCGGTGACGGCGTACGCGACTTCGTCGGCGTTGCCGAGGCGGCCGAGCGCGATGCCGCGGTCGGCGGCGAGTGCGGTCTGCCAGGCGGTGTAGTCGAGGGGGCTGCCGGAGGCGGCGTAGCGGCGTTCCCACTGTCCGGTGTCGACGAGGCCGAGGCAGACGGAGTTGACGCGGATGCCG
>NZ_JAELVH010000641.1 GCF_019399235.1 Streptomyces poriferorum
GGGAGCGGCGATCCGGGGGTCCACCGGCGCGGCGACGGGGGCCGGGGGAGTGACCGCGACGGGTGCGGCGGCGGGCTCCTCCTCGACCGACACGCCGAAGTCGGTGGCGATGCCGGCCAGCCCGTCGGCATAGCCCTGGCCGACCGCGCGGGCCTTCCAGGCGCCGCCGCGGCGGTATACCTCGATGACCACGAGCGCGGTCTCGGCGCCCAGCTGGGGCGGGGTGAACGTGGCGAGCACACTGCCGTCGTCCGCGTTGCGCACGGTGGCCGTGGGCTCGATGCCCTGGAAGGTCTGACCCGCTCCGTCCGGGCTCGCGGTGACGACGATCTTCTCGATGCCGGGCGGCACGGCCGCGGTGTCCACCACGATCGCGTCGGGTGCGGTGCCACCGCCGGAGCGGTAGGTCACACCCTGGCCCGCGGGCTGGTTGTAGAAGATGAAATCGTCGTCGGAGCGCACCTT
>NZ_JAELVH010000642.1 GCF_019399235.1 Streptomyces poriferorum
GCCGCCCCGGCCCGCGGCCGCACCCCGCGAAACCCGGGGCGCGCCGTACCGGGACGCTCTTCCTGGGCACGTACACCTCGACCAGCCCGGGCGGCACCGGCATCGGCGTCGCCTCGTACGACGCGGCGACGGGCGGCATCACCTCCCGCACCGTCGTCACCGGCGTCGAGAACCCCTCGTACCTCGCGGCGCACCCCACCGGCCGCACGCTCTACGCCGTCGACGAGCAGCAGAACGGCGGCGTCACGGCCGTCGCCCTCGCCGACGACGGCACCTTCCAGGTGCTGGGGACGCGGCCCACCGGCGGCGCCGGCCCCTGCCACCTCTCGGTCCACCCGGGCGGGCGGTGGCTGTTCAGCGCCAACTACACCTCCGGCAGCGTCGCCGTGCACCCCCTCGCCGCAGACGGATCGGTGGGGGAGCGCACGGACCTGGTCGCCCACAGCGCGCCCGCGCCCGGAC
>NZ_JAELVH010000643.1 GCF_019399235.1 Streptomyces poriferorum
TCCCCGACCTGCGCCTCTACGTCCTGGACAGCGCCCTCCAGCCCACCGCCCCCGGCGTCCCCGGCGAAATGTACGTCGCAGGGGCGGGTCTGGCCCGCGGCTACCTCAACCGGCCCGCCCTGTCCGCGGAGCGCTTCGTCGCCGACCCCTACGGCCCGTCCGGGACCCGCATGTACCGCAGCGGTGACCTCGCCCGCTGGACCCAGGACGGTGAGATCGAATACCTCGGCCGTGCCGACCACCAGGTCAAGATCCGCGGCTTCCGCATCGAACTCGGCGAGATCGAAACCGTCCTCACCACCCTGCCCGGCGTCGCCCAGGCAGCCGTCATCGTCCGCGACGACCGCCTCATCGCCTACCTCACCGGCACCCCCGAAATCGCAGCTGTACGTGCCGAACTGACCAAGGCCGTCCCCGACTACATGGTCCCGGCCGCCTACGTCACCCTCGACACCCTCCCCCTCGA
>NZ_JAELVH010000644.1 GCF_019399235.1 Streptomyces poriferorum
GGTCTGGACGGGGGCCGGGGCCGCCGCCCGTACGGTGATGTCAGCGGCCACCGGGCTCGGCAGCCAGTCCTCGGGGCGCCGCAGTACCGTCTCCGCGTTCGCGGTCTGGCACAGCGCGATGACCTCGGCGACCGAGGGCCTGGCCTCCGCGTCCTTGGCCAGGCACCGGCTGACGAGCTCCATCAGCCGCTCCGGCACACCGGTGAGGTCCGGCTCCTCGTGGACGATCCGGTAGAGCACCCCGTGCGAGGTCCCCTCACCGAAGGCCGGTGAGCCCGTGGCCGCGAACGCCGCGACCTGACCGAGCGCGAAGATGTCGGTGGCCGGAGTGACCCGGCGCCCCGCGGCCTGCTCCGGGGCCATGAACGACGGGGTACCGATGGTGACGCCGCTGCCGGTGAGCGAGGTCGCGTCCGCCGCGTACGCGATACCGAAGTCGATGACGCGCGG
>NZ_JAELVH010000645.1 GCF_019399235.1 Streptomyces poriferorum
CCGCCGCCCCCTCGTCTGGGACGGGCTGCTCACCACATTCTGGGTGCTGTTCGCCGTCCTCGACGTCTCGACGGGCGGCTGGCGCTCGGTCGCCCTCGACCCGGACGTGCCGGCGTCGCTGGTCCTGGCGATGAGCGTGACGTTCTCCGCCCCGCTGCTGTGGCGCCGCAGCCATCCGCTGGCCGTGCTGCTGTTCATGGCACCGTTCTCCCTGGTCAACATCTGGACGGGGGCGGTCATCCAGGCCGCGTTCCTCCAGGAGATCGTCGTCTTCAACATCGCGCTGCGGCAGCCCATGCGCGCCCTGGCATGGTCGGGCGCCATCGTGCTCGCCCCGCTCGTGATCGGATCGGGTCACTTCCCGGACGACTGGGACCGCGTCTTCGTCCCGCACCTGTACGCGTTCGCGTTCGCCGCCCTCGTCGGCATCGTGGTGCGTACGCGCAAGGAGTACACGGAGGCCCTCGTCGACCGCGCCAACCGCCTGGAACTCGAACGCGACCAGCAGGCCCAGCTGGCGGCCGCCGCCGAACGGACCCGGATCGCCCGCGAGATGCACGACATCATCGGCCACAACCTCTCCGTGATCACGGGACTGGCCGACGGTGGTGCCTACGCCGCGGCCAAGAGCCCCGAACGGGCCGCCCAGGCCCTGGACGCCATCGGCACCACCAGCCGCCAGGCCCTCGCCGAACTCCGCCGCCTGCTCGGCGTCCTGCGCGACCCCCCGGACCGGGCCGACCGCACCCCGCAGCCCACACTCGACGACATAGACGCGCTCTTGGAGGGCGTACGCAACGCAGGCCTCCCCGTACACCTGAACCGCCACGGCACACCACCGCCCGTCCCCCTCACCCCCGGACGCCAGCTGACGGTGTACCGGGTGATGCAGGAGGGACTGACGAACACGCTCAAGCACGCGGCCACCGATGAATCCCTGGCCGCCGAGGTCACGTTGACGTACCGTCCGACGGAGCTGGAGGTCCTGATCACGGACAACGGCACCCTGCACCCCACCGACGCCCCGCCCGCCGGCACCGGTCAGGGCATCACGGGCATGCGCGAACGCGCCTCCCTGTACGACGGCACACTCGAAGCCGGCCGACCGGCCGCCACGGGCTGGCAGGTACGGCTCCGACTCCCTCTGGAGGACTCCCCCTCGTGACGACCGTGCTCATCGCGGACGACCAGCCGATGCAACGCTTCGGTTTCCGCATGCTGTTGGAGAGCCAGGACGACATGACAGTCGTCGGCGAGGCCGCCAACGGCCACGAGGCCCTCCAACTCGTCGAACGACACCAGCCGGATGTCGCCCTGATGACATCCGCATGCCCCTGCTCGACGGAATCGAGGCAACCCGCCGCATCATCAGGACCGGCTCCCGCACGCGCGTCCTCATCGTCACCACGTTCGACCTGGACCGCTATGCGTACGACGGTCTGCGCGCCGGCGCCAGCGGCTTCCAGCGG
>NZ_JAELVH010000646.1 GCF_019399235.1 Streptomyces poriferorum
CTGACCGAGGCCGCGATCGTCGTCTCGGGCGGCCGCGGTGTCAACGGTGCGGAGAACTTCCACATCATCGAGGCACTCGCCGACTCGCTCGGTGCCGCGGTCGGCGCCTCGCGCGCCGCGGTCGACGCGGGCTGGTACCCCCACACCAACCAGGTCGGCCAGACCGGCAAGTCCGTCTCCCCGCAGCTGTACATCGCCTCGGGCATCTCCGGCGCGATCCAGCACCGGGCCGGCATGCAGACCTCCAAGACCATCGTCGCGGTCAACAAGGACGCCGAAGCCCCCATCTTCGACCTCGTCGACTACGGCGTCGTCGGCGACCTCTTCAACGTCGTCCCGCAGCTCACCGACGAGATCACCGCCCGCAAGGGCTGACCTCGACCGGCACACACGGACGACGGCCCGGGGCCGCACGGTGAAACCCACCGCGCGGCCCCGGGCCGTT
>NZ_JAELVH010000647.1 GCF_019399235.1 Streptomyces poriferorum
GGGTTGGGTCAGTGCTCCGGTCGGACCGGCGCGCCGCTCGTACGGCTGCGATGTGCGGCCTCGACCATGGCGACGATGGCGAGGACTTCCGCTTCGGGCACGTTGGGTGTGCCGGTTCGGCAGGCCTGCACGAGCGAGGCCAGCAGGCCGGTGAGCATCGGCGGTCCCGCCTCGACGGCGAAGTCACGGATCCCGTGGGAAGCCGTGATGCGGCCCGTGGTGAGCGGCGACCATTCCTCCTTCCCTCCCAGCGTGGCCGTACGACCGTCACCCCAGGTCAGGGTGGTCCGGTCGCCCGCGGTCGAGTCGACCAGGACGCAGCCGGGGCCGAGTGCCGCGACGGCGAGGTCGACCAGGTGCACTCCGTACCAGGCGAGGGTGGGGTGACCGGGCTGGGTGGGAAGGGGGCCGGTCAGGTCGATCCGTTCGGCCCCGCCG
>NZ_JAELVH010000648.1 GCF_019399235.1 Streptomyces poriferorum
CCGGCGAGCGGCCGCAGGTAGCGCTCGTGGAGGGCGGCGTCCGCGTACTTCTCCGGGTCCACCACCCAGATCACCGCGTCGACGAGCGCCAGCACCCGGTCCACCTGGTCGCGGTGCCCTCGCGCCGCCGAGTCGTGGTCGGGCAGGTCGACCAGGACGAGGCCCTGGAGCGCCTCGTCGGCCGCCGCGCTGCCGGGCTGCGGCCTGCGCCTGAGCCGCCCGGGGATCGCGAGCCGGTCCAGCAGCCCCGCGGCACCGTCCGTCCAGGAGCAGGCGAGGGGCGCGGCGGTGGTGGGCCTGCGGAGCCCGGTCTCGGAGATCTGGGCGCCCGCGAGGGAGTTGAAGAGGGTCGACTTTCCGCTGCCGCTCGCTCCGGCGATGGCGACGACGGTGTGGCGGGAGGAAAGCCGCCGTCGGGCCGCGGCCTCGTCGAG
>NZ_JAELVH010000649.1 GCF_019399235.1 Streptomyces poriferorum
CGTCAGGGGCGAGCCCAGGACCAGGACGAGTGCCGCCGCGGCGGCCGGGACCAGCCCGGCCGCCGCGATCAGGCGCGGGAACGGCCGCCGTGAGGGCCGTTCCCGCGGGGTGCGCGCGCTCAACCGCGCCGGCGCCGGACCGTGCGGAGTCCGCCGAGAGCGGCGCCCGCCGCTGCCAGCAGTCCGGCCGCGCCGGCCGCCAGGGCCGTACCGGAGAGGCCGGTGGAGCCGCCGCCGGTCAGGGCGGTGGAGCCGTCACCCGCGTCGACCGGGCCCTCGGGCATGGGGCCGTTGCCGCCTCCGTTGCCACCGCCTCCGTTGCCACCGTTCCCGTGGCCGCCGCTCCCGTTCCCGTGGCCGCCGCCCCAGTGGCCGCCGCCCCCGTGCCCGCCGTCGGACGGCTTCGGCTTGGGGTGGTGGGTGCGGGTGGGGC
>NZ_JAELVH010000064.1 GCF_019399235.1 Streptomyces poriferorum
GCCCAGGAACCCGCGGCAGTGGCCACCGCCACCCCCGCGGAACGCGCCGCGACCGGTCCGCGCGGCCTGTTCACCGGCCGCTACCGGCGCCGCACACTGGTCGTCGGCGCGATCTGGTTCACCGGCTACTTCGTCAACTACGGCGTGACGTCCTGGCTGCCCAGCATCTACAAGGACGAGTACGGCCTCACCCTCTCCGACGCCCTGCTGTACTCCACGGTGACGTCGGTCGCGGGCCTGCTCGGCTGTCTGGTCGTCGCCCTCACCGTGGACGTGCTGGGCCGCCGCCGGATCTTCGCGATCTGCCTCGGCGCCTCGGCCGCGCTCCTGCTCACCCTGGCCGCGCTCGGCGCCGGCACCCCCGCACAGGTCCTGATCTGGACCTCGCTCTCGGCGGTCGGCTTCTTCGGCTCCAACATCTGCCTGTACCTGTACACACCCGAGCTCTACCCGACCCGGATGCGTGCCCTGGGCTGCAGCGTCGGCGGCGCAGTCAACCGGCTGGGCGTGATCCTCGGCCCGATCCTGGTGGGCGTCGTCTACGCGGCCGGCGACAGCGTCGCCGCGGTGTTCGTGATGCTGGGAACGGTGGCCCTGGTGGGCGCCGTGGTGGCGGGAACCCTGGCGGAGGAGACGGCGAACCGGCCGCTGGAGGAGATCTCTCCCTGAGCCCCTGTCCCGGGGCCGCCCGTCGCTACTCCCCCGCCCCGTTCGCCGCCGACTCGTCCGCGATCCGTTCATGGTGGCGGATGACCTCGGCCACGATGAAGTTCAGCAGCTTCTCGGCGAACGCCGGGTCCAGATGGGCACTCCCGGCCAGTTGACGGAGCCGGGCGATCTGGCGGGACTCTCGGGCCGGATCGGCCGGGGGGAGCTGGTGGGCGGCCTTGAGGTGGCCGACCTGCTGGGTGCATTTGAAGCGCTCGGCGAGCATGTGGACAACAGCCGCGTCGATGTTGTCGATGCTCTCGCGCAGCCGGTTCAGTTCGGCGCCTACGGAATCGTCGATGTCGCTCGTGGTCATGGTCAGCGAGCTTAGACGGAGCGGGCTACGGGATGATCGTCGGAGGGTGTTCCGGATCCGGAACACGGTCGCTCCAGCCGCCCGGCACGCTGCGGCCCTGCTGTTCGCGGAAGCGGACCGGGGCCATACCGACGCGGCGGGCGAACAGCCGGGAGAAGTACGCCGGGTCGTCGTACCCCACCCGCCGGGCGACAGCGGCGACGGGCAGGTCCCCGGTGGCCAGGAGCTCCTTGGCGCGGCCCAGCCGGATGGTCAGGAGGTAGTCCTTCGGGCTGCACCCGGCGCCCCGCCGCACCGCCGTGCGCAGTTCGGCGGGCGTCATGCCGTGCCGGGCGGCGTGCTCGGCGACGGAGAACGGCTGGAAGGCGTCACGGGCCAGGGCCTGCAGCACCGGGTCGCCGTCGGGACTGACGTCGGCGCGCGCCCGGCGGAGCGCGACGAGGAGTTCGTGGACGGCCGCCCCCGTCTCCACCTCCAGCAGGGGGTTGCCGCGCCGGGCCGCCCTGACCATCCGGCCCACGGCGGCCCGCGGCGCCGCGGTGTCGGAGAGCGGGACGAGGGGACGGTCCGGCTCGATGTAGCCGAGTTCGGTGTACGTGGTGGTGGCGGGCCCGGTGAAGTCGACGAAGCTCTCGTCCCAGCCGGTGACCGGGTCGGCGCCGTAGTGGTGCGGGGTGCCGGGGGTCAGCCAGATCAGGCTGGGCGCGGTGACGGGCACCCGGCGCCCGTCCGGACCGGCGAACCAACCGCTGCCCGCGTTGATGACGACGGCCACGTGGTGGTCCAGGGTGCGGGGGCCGACGGTCGGCAGCGTGCCGTGCTGCAGGCCCACCCCGAGGCAGACCAGGCCGAGGCGGTGGTGGAGCGGGCTCGGGGTGAAAAAGCGCATCCAGGTGTGGTACATCGGCCTTCGTTCCTCCGTCCGCGACCGTGTGACGTGCGGCGTCGTGTGCTGCGTCCAATCAGCAGTGATCTTTGTCCATGGACCGGCCGCACGCCAGGGGGTGAGGCTGGGCCGTGACATTGCTCCCGGGTTCGCCCGCTCCGTCACACGTACCGCGTTCCGCTCGTACCGGGCCGCGCAGCGCGGCGTTCACGGGACCGCGCGCATCAGGAGAGAACGAGCACGATGGCTGACTTCACCGTGGCGGACGACCACTTCCGGATCGACGGGAAGCCCGCACGGCTGCTGTCGGGGGCCATGCACTACTTCCGGGTGCACGAGGCGCAGTGGGAGCACCGGCTGTCGATGCTGCGGGCGATGGGCCTGAACTGCGTCGAGACCTATGTGCCGTGGAACCTCCACGAGCCGCGGCCCGGCGAGTTCCGGGACGTCGGGGCGCTCGGCCGTTTCCTGGACGCGGTACAGCGGGCCGGTCTGTGGGCGATCGTCCGCCCGGGGCCGTACATCTGTGCGGAGTGGGAGAACGGCGGGCTGCCGGTCTGGGTGACCGGGCGGTTCGGCCGGCGGGTGCGGACCCGGGACGCCGGGTACCTGGACGCGGTGGAGCGGTGGTTCGCCGAGCTGCTGCCGCAGGTGGTGGAGCGGCAGGCCGGCCGCGGCGGTCCGGTGATCATGGTGCAGGCGGAGAACGAGTACGGCAGCTACGGCACCGACGCCGTCTATCTGCGCCGGATCGCGGCGATGCTCGGTGAGTCCGGCGTGAGCGTTCCCCTGTTCACCTCCGACGGTCCCGAGGACCACATGCTCACCGGCGGTTCGGTGCCCGGTCTGCTCGCCACGGCGAACTTCGGTTCGGGCGCGCGCGAGGCGTTCCGGGTGCTGCGCCGCCATCAGCCCGGTGGTCCGCTGATGTGCATGGAGTTCTGGTGCGGCTGGTTCGAGCACTGGGGTTCGCCGCCGGTCCTGCGGGATCCGGCGCAGGCCGCCGACGCGCTGCGGGAGATCCTGGAGTGCGGGGCCTCGGTGAACATCTACATGGCGCACGGCGGGACGAACTTCGCGGGCTGGGCGGGCGCCAACCGTTCCGGGCCGCTCCAGGACGGGGACCTGCTGCCGACGGTGACGTCGTACGACTACGACGCGCCGGTCGACGAGTACGGGCGGGCCACGGAGAAGTTCCACCTGTTCCGGGAGATCCTCGCCGCGTACGCGGACGGGCCGCTGCCCCCGCTGCCCGCCGAGCCCGCCGGCCTGGCTCCGGTACGGGCCGAGCTGACCGAGTGGGCGCCGCTGCCCGACGTCATGGACGCGCTGGGCGACGAGGAGACGGCGGAGTCCGGTGTGCCGCCCACGTTCGAGGAGCTGGGGCTGGACCGCGGCCTGGTGCGGTACCGGGTCGCGGTGCCGGGTCCGCGCGCCCCGTACGCCCTGGGGGTTTCGGGGCTGCGGGACCGGGCGGTGGTGTACGTGGACGGGGTCCGCCGGGGCGTGCTGAGCGAGGTGGACAGCACGCTTGCGGAGCCCGTGGGCGGGCCCGCCGACGTGGAGCTGTGGGTGGAGTCGCTTGGCCGGGTCAACTACGGGCCCCGGCTGGGTGAGCCGAAGGGGATCACCGGGGGTGTGCTGCACGAGCGCCAGTTCCTGCACGGCGTACGGGCGCGGGCGCTGCGGCTCGACGCGTTCGACGGCCCGGCCGCGTTGGAGGGTGTCCCGTTCGTGCCGGTCGACGGGTCCGGGGGAACCGGCCTGTACCGGGGCACGTTCGAGGTCGCCGACGTGTCCGGAACCGGGCATGCGGGCTTCGAACTGCCGGGCTGGACAAGAGGGTTCGTCTGGGTGAACGGGTTCTGCCTCGGGCGCTACTGGGCGGCGGGCCCGCAGCGGACGCTGTACGTGCCGGGTCCGGTGCTGCGGGACGGGATCAACGAGGTGTGGGTGCTGGAGGTGGAGGGTGCGGCGGCTCCGTACGCGGAGCTGGGCCCGGGTGCGCCCGCGCGGGCGCCCGGCCCGGCGGGCGCGGACGTCTGACCGGCCCCGCCCGCCCCGGTCTACAGTGGTGCGGAGTCGAGCGTCGCGAAGTGGGGGTGGGGACGTGGCGGACAGCCCCCAAGGCAGCCCGGTGGTGCACGGTTTCCCGCATCTGGACACCGTCCGCTCCGCGATCACCGCGCTGTACCGCCGCCTGTCGTACGACGGCGTGCACCGCTTCGCCCCGAGCCTCGCCCCCGCCGACGCGGCGTTCGCCGATGCTGACGATCTGCATCTCGGTGCGCAGCGGGTGGCGCGGGCGATGGTGCAGCACCTGCGGCTGCCGGACGCGCGGATGATCGTGGCGTTCCGCGCGATGGAGCACGCGGGAAGTGTCGAACTCGCGGCGGGGCCGGAGTACTTCATCGAGCTGAACGACCGCTTCCGTACGCATCGCCGGGACATCGGCGCCGCGCTGTCGCACGAGGTCATGCATGTGCTGCTGCACCGGCTCGGCCTGGAGTTCCCGGGGACCCGGGACAACGAGATCCTCACCGACACCGCGGCGGCGTATCTGGGGTCGGGCTGGCTGCTGCTGGACGCGTTCCGCCAGGACGCCACGTCCAGCCAGAAGCTCGGCTACCTCACCCCGGAGGAGTTCGGGTACGTGCTGGCCAAGCGGGCACTCGCCTTCGACGAGGATCCCTCGCCGTGGTTCACCAGCCCGCAGGCGTACACCGCGTACACCAAGGGCCGGGCGCAGGCCCTGCGCGAGAGCGCGCAGCCGCCGCTGACGGCCGCGGGCTGGGCGGGCCGGCGCCGGTACGCCAAGGACCGGCGGTACGCCCAGGACCATCCCGGCGCGGCTCCGGTCCCGGGGCCCGCGGTTCCGTACGCCTTCGAGGCGGGCGGGGACGGACTGCGCGTCGCGTTCGCGTGCCCGACGTGCCATCAGCGCAACAGAGTGCCGGTCCGGGGCCGGGTACGGGCGCGGTGCGCGCTGTGCCGGACGGTGCTGGACTGCACCACCTGAGAACGGCCCGCTCCGGGCAAGTGGCCTTGCCGCGCGGCGTATTACAGTCGAAATGTGACAGAAGATCCGATGGCGGCAGCAGCGGGCGGACACCGCCTGTTCGATGCGTTGTACGAGGGTGAGAACGCCGTCGTACGACTGCTCCGCAGCGGTGTGTCCGCCGAGTCGGTGGACGGGGACGGGGCGAGCGCGCTCTATCTCGCGGCGGTGTCGGACCGTCCGGGGGTGGTGCGGCTGCTCCTCGCGGCGGGCGCGGACCCCGACCGGGCCTGTGGTCCGGAGGCGGGCGACCTGCCGCTGTGCGGGGCGGCGTGCGGCGGCCACACGGAGGTGGCCGAGGCGCTGCTCGCGGCCGGGGCGCGGCCGGATCTGCGGGAGCAGTTCGGTTTCACGGCGTTGCGGTGGGCGGTGGGGCTCGGTCACGCACGGACCGCCGAGGTGCTGCTGGCGTACGGCGCCGACCCCTGTCTGCCGGGCCCCGAGGGCGAGTCACCGCTGCTGCTCGCGGCCCGGCGGGGTTCCCTGCCGACCGTCCGCGCGCTGCTGAGCCATGGTGCGGGAGCGGTGGAGGGCGCCGTCGAGGAGGCGCTGGGCGAGGCGCGGCGCATGCTGGACACCGACCTGGAGCAGGAGATGCGGGCGGGCCTGCGGGAGTTGTACGGGGACACTGAAGCGTACGAGGTGGTGGTGCGGCGGACCGTGGTCGACGGCGGCCGGACGCTGACCGTCGAACTCGTCCGCGACGGCCGGCCGGCCGCGGGCCGGGACCAGCAGACGGGGCACGGTGCGATCGCCACGGTCCTGGAGGCGGAGCTGGGCGTGCGCGCCTCCTTCGAGGAACTGGCGCGGCGGGCTCTGCGGTCCGGGGGCCCGGGGCTGGACAACTGGCAGGCCTCGGCCGAGGCGCTGTGCGAGCGCGGCGACGAGGAGACCCGCCAGGCGGCGGCCGCGTGGTGCGCGGCGGAGGAACCGTTGCTGCGGGCGTTCGGCGCGGAGGTGCTGGGGCGGCTGGAGGACAGGTGATACGAGCCCGTCCGGGCGGTAAAAGCAGCCCGTCCGGCGTTTGAGGACGGAAGCGGTGCCGCGGGCGAACCGGGCTGCCGCTCCGTCCCCGAACGCCGGACGGGCTGAGGTGTGACCTGCTAAGCCGCGCGACGACCCCGCGCAGGCGCGCCACCGGAGCGACCGGCACCACCGGTGCCGCGCGAGGCGCCACCCGTCCCGGAACCGCCGGAGCGACCCGCGCCGCCGGAACCGCCGGAGCGACCGGCACCACCGGAACCGCCGGAGCGACCGGCACCACCCGTGCCTGCGGCACCTCCGGCGCGACCCGCGCCGCCCGCACCGCTGCCCCCGGCAGCACCCGCGCCGCCGGCGCCACCGCGCCGGCCCCGGCCGCGGCTGCCCGAGCGGAACCCGCCGCCGGTGCCGGTGCCCGTACCCGTGCCGCCGCCGGTCCGCGTGCGCGGCTTCGGCGGGGTCGGCTGCGGGACCTCGATCACGATCGCGATACCGGACGGTTCGCGCGCCCCGGTGATCCGGGTGAGCTCCTCGTCGCTGGACTTGATCCGGGTGGTGCGGGGGGCGATGCCCGCGTCCTGCATCAGCCGGGTCATCTCCCGCTTCTCCTCGGGCAGCACCAGCGTGACGACGCTGCCGGACTCGCCGGCGCGCGCCGTGCGTCCACCGCGGTGGAGGTAGTCCTTGTGGTCGGTCGGCGGGTCCACGTTGACGACCAGGTCGAGGTCGTCGACATGGATGCCGCGGGCCGCCACGTTCGTCGCGACGAGCACGGTGACCTCACCGGTCTTGAACTGGTCCAGGGTCCGGTTGCGCTGCGGCTGGGAACGCCCGCCGTGCAGCGCGGAGGCCCGTACACCGCTGGCGAGCAGCCGCTTGGCGAAGCGGTCGGCGGCGCGCTTGGTGTCGACGAACATGATCACGCGGCCCTCGCGGGCGGCGATCTTCGTGGCGACGGCCTTCTTGTCGGTCTCGTCGAGCACATGGAGCACGTGGTGCTCCATGGTGGTGACGGCGCCGGCGGACGGGTCGACCGAGTGCACGACGGGGTCGGTCAGGAACATCTTGACCAGCCGGTCGATGTTCTTGTCCAGGGTCGCGGAGAACAGCATCCGCTGTCCGCCTTCCTCGACCTGCTTGAGCAGGGCGACGACCTGGGGCATGAAGCCCATGTCGGCCATCTGGTCGGCCTCGTCGAGGACGGTGATGGCGACGTCGTCCAGGCGGCAGTCGCCGCGCTCGATGAGGTCCTTGAGCCGGCCCGGCGTGGCGACGAGCACCTCGGCGCCGCGGCGCAGCGTGCCGGACTGCTTGCTGATCGACATGCCGCCGACGACGGTGGCCATCCGCAGGTTGACTGCGGTGGCGTACGGCGTCAGCGCGTCGGTGACCTGCTGGGCGAGCTCGCGGGTCGGGACGAGGACGAGCGCCAGCGGCGCCTTCGGCTCGGAGCGGCGACCGGCGGTGCGGGCGAGCAGTGCGAGGCCGAAGGCGAGGGTCTTGCCGGAGCCGGTGCGGCCGCGGCCGAGGATGTCCCGGCCGGCGAGCGAGTTCGGCAGGGTGGCGCCCTGGATCGGGAACGGGTCGGTGACGCCCTGCGCGGCAAGGGTTTTCAGCAGGGCGGCGGGCATGTCCAGCTCGGCGAACGCCTCGACGGCGGGCAGTGCGGGGGTCATGGTTTCGGGCAGGGCGAACTCACCCTGCGGCGGCGTGGCCCTGCGACGGGGAGACGCCTTGCCGGATCCCTTGCCGGAACCCTGTGCGGTTGCCTTTGCCTGGGCCGTGCCACGCCCCCTCGACGGGCGATTGCGGGCGGGACGGTCCTGACGTTCGGAGCGGGTCATACGGAATTGCCCTCCTGGGGGATTCCTGGGAACTACGTGGGACTGCTGGGGACTGTTGGAGAGTTCCGGGGGCTGCGTGGACGTGCGGTCATACCGCCGTGCGCGGCGCGCGGAACGCTCGGGACTCCCGGGGTGCTTCGTCGCACCCGTGCGGGGCGCCGGTCGGCGCCCGTCTTTGCGCTACTTCCCAGGGACAGCACAAGCCGGGACCCGCACCTTCACGGTGCGGGCCCCGGCTGCGAGGTACGCGTCCGGCAATTAGGCCGGGACGATGTTCTCCGCCTGCGGGCCCTTCTGGCCCTGCGTGACGTCGAAGGAGACCTTCTGGCCCTCCTGGAGCTCACGGAAGCCCTGGGTGGCGATGTTGGAGTAGTGGGCGAAGACGTCGGCGCCGCCGCCGTCCTGCTCGATGAAGCCGAAGCCCTTTTCCGAGTTGAACCACTTCACGGTTCCAGTAGCCATGTCATTCTCCTAAAACAGGTGCAGTGCCGGAAATCCGCACTTTACGAATTCCAAGTCGCCGCATTGAGCCCCACCCGGAGAAAGCCGGAAAACAATAAAGCGCCTGAGGAAGCATTCCCGTCAGGCGCACATAAAGTTCATGGGTACCAAAACTGCAACCGGATCACCGTAGCACGATCTGCCGACCAGCGGTGGGACGCGCCGCGCCGTCGGCCGGCGGATTTCGGGGAGATCCCTTGGGGCGTCCGGCCAAGGGGCCTGTCGAAACTGTTCGAACCCGTTCCGCGGACCGTCCCCGGCCGGTTCAGTGACGTGACGCGATGCCGTCCAGGACCATCGAGAGGTACTGGCGGGCGATCTCCTCCGGGCTGTGCAGGCCGCCCGGCCGGTACCAGGACGCGGCGACCCAGACGGTGTCGCGGACGAACCGGTAGGTGAGGCGGATGTCGAGGTCGTCCCGGAAGGTCCGGTCGGCGACGCCTCGCTCCAGGGTGCCGAGCCAGGCCTTCTCGAACTTCTCCTGGGACTCGACGAGGTACTGGAAGCGGGGCTGGGCCGCCAGGTGCCGGGCCTCCTTCTGGTAGATGGCGACGGCCGCACGGTGGCGGTCGATCTCGCGGAAGGATTCGGTGACGAGTGCCTCGATGGTCTCCCGGGGGCCGAGCCCCGCGTCGAGGACGGCGTCGTACCCCTCCCAGAGCTCGTTCAGGAAGGTGGAGAGGATCTCGTCGAGCATCGATTCCTTGGAATCGAAGTGGTAGTAGAGGCTGCCCGCGAGCATGCCGGCCGCGTCCGCGATCCTGCGGACGGTCGTGGCGTTGTATCCCTGGGCGGCGAACACCTCGGCGGCGGTGGCGAGCAGTTCGTCACGGCGCTCGGGCGAGGGGGTCACCTGGGGCTTCTTCTTGGTAGGCACCCGCCCATTCTCCGCCCGGCTGCCGCGGCCCCGGACGGGCCCCGTCCCCGCCGCCCCGCGCGGGCCCGTCAGGGCGCTGTGACCGTCGACCCGTCGTCGTTGCCCCGGCGGATCGTGTGCAGTGGCCGGCCGGGGCGCCAGACCTGGACGACCAGGGTGTCTCCGCCCTCGAGCCCGGTGCGTACGACCTCGGTGAGCTCCACCCGGAAGAGGTGGAAGGGTTCCGGCGGCTTCACCTCGTCGATGAAGCGGGCGAGCAGGTCCGGGTCGGCCACCTCCACCGCGCGTCCCGAGATCCGTACGTCCCCGTCGGCCATCTCGGCGTCGGGGCCCGGGTTGGCCTGCACCGCGAAGCGGGGATCGCGGCGCAGGTCCAGTGCCTTGCGTGAGTTCGGCATCATGCCGAGGAGCGGCTGGTCCAGCCGGAAGTCCACTTCGAGGCCGGTCACGCGGGGCGATCCGTCCTTGCGAACGGTCGCCAGGACGTGGTGCTTGTACTGCTCGAAGCGACGGCGCACGGTGTCGGCGAAGTCCGGTTCGGCGGCCTGGAAGTCCGCCCAGTTCGATGAGGTCATGACCCCATCGAACCCGGGAATCCCGACATCCTCTGTCCGGATTCGCCCCAGCAACGCGATGGACCACCCGGACGGGTGCCGCAGCGGCCCCGGCGTGGTGTGCTGGAAGGGGTGGAGGCCGCCGTCCGGGCGGCAGGGAGGGCCGCTCCCTCTCCGAGGTGAGTTCAGATGGCGATCTTCATGAAGGCGTCGCTGCCGGGTGTGACGACGGACCAGTACGACGCGCTCAACGCGGAACTGGAGTCACTGCCAGGCGACACGTTCGCGGGCTGTCTCTCGCACGTCTGCGTGGCCACCGATTCGGGCATCGAGGTGTACGACCTCTGGGAGTCCCAGGAGGCCATGGACAAGTTCGGCGCGGTGATCATGCCCGTCGCCGAGAAGCAGGGACTGCCCGCCCCGAGTGAACCCCCGGCGGTCTCCCAGGTACACCGCTACTGGGTACCGGGCTCGTAACCCGACACGGTCACCAGCGCCGCGTCGCCCTGGGTCCGCAGCACGCACGACGCCCTGCTCCGCAGCAGCACCGCGTCGTAGCGGCCGAGCCGGACATCCGTACCGTCGATGACGGCACCGTCCTCCAGCGCCACGGCCAGCACCGCCCCGCCCTCCGGAGCCATCAGCCGGAGGGTGCCGCGTACCACCGCCGTCTCGGCCCGGACGCGGTCCCTGCGGTACATCACGTTGAGGTTCACGACCGGGCCCGCCAGCAGCCGGCCGTCCGTCCCCACGTCACCCGGGAAGTCGTGCGGCCAGTACGGCTCGTCGACGATGTGGTGCTCACCGTCCACCATCAGGTCCATCCCGGCCCCCTCCACCACCGTCAGGGTCCGGTCGACGCCCGGGAACACGGAGAACGGACCGTCCGCGGCCACGTCCGCCAGGCTGACCCGCCAGTCGAAGTCGCCGGTCGTGGTGCCGGGGGACGCGGCGATCTCGCGGGTCGTGCCCCCGCCGTTCCGCCACGCCACAGGTGTGCGGCCGGCGGCACGCAGGATCCGGAACGCCTCGGCGGTCATCAGGGGGGGCTCCGATCGTCGGCGGTGAGGAACCCCGAGCCTAGACCGCTCCCCCGGGTTCGCTATCTTGATCGCCGCCGCCCCCACCGGCCTCTGTTCGCACCCCCGATGAAGGAGCCGGCCATGGAGGCCGCCGTCACTACGTGCTATCGCCACCCCTCGTACGAGACGTATGTGAGCTGCACCCGCTGCGAACGCTTCATCTGCCCCGACTGCATGCGTGAGGCGGCCGTCGGCCATCACTGCGTGGAGTGCGTGAAGGAGGGGCAGCGCTCGGTGCGGCAGGCGCGGACGGTGTTCGGCGGTGCGGCGGCACGGAACGCGGTGCCGCTCGTCACGTATGTGCTGATGGGCCTCAACATCCTGGTGTACCTGGGCGAGCTGGTCCGTCCGGGGATCGTCGACCGGTTCGCGATGACGGGTGCCGGGCTGACCGGCCCGGACGGCAGCCAGTACGTCTACGTGGACGGGGGTTTCCCGGGGTTCGACGTGATCGGCGTGGTGGACGGTGAGTGGTACCGGCTGCTGACCGGGGCCTTCCTGCACCTGCCGCCGGGCGAGTCCACCCTCGGATCGCTGCCGTTCGGGGTACTGCACATCCTCTTCAACATGTACGCGCTGTGGAATCTGGGCCGGGTCGTCGAGCAGGAACTGGGCCGGGTCCGGTATCTCGCGCTGTATCTGCTGTCCGCGCTGGGCGGTTCGGTGCTGCTCTACCTGATCGCGCCGCTCGACTCCGCGGTGGGCGCTTCGGGGGCGGTCTTCGGTCTCGCGGCGTCGTTCTGGGTCATCAACCGGCGGCTGGGCCGGGACATGCGGGCGGTGAACCGGTTCCTGGCCGGGTTCCTGGTCTGGATGGTGATCTCGGCGGCCTTCACCTCGTGGCAGGGGCATCTGGGCGGCCTGCTGACCGGTGCGGTCGTCACGGTCGTCTACGCGTACGCCCCGGCGCAGCGCCGTACGCCGGTGCAGGCGGCCGGGTGTGTGGTGCTGCTGGCCGTGCTGGTGCTGCTGGTGGTCCTCAAGAGCTCGGCGCTGACGGGCTGAGCGGCATCGGGTGCCCGGTCTGACACGATGCCCGCATGCGGAATGATCACTCCGCGCCGGGCGCCGTGCGTTCCGGTGCGGTCACCCTGGTGCGGCGGCTGCATCCTCTGGACTGGCTGGCGGGCGGGCTACTCGTCCTGGGGCTGGCCGCCGCGGCGACCGGACTGCTGCCCGCCGGGGCGGCGGCCGACCAGATGCGGCGTATCGGGCCGCTGCTGGCGTTCCTGGCCACCGTGATCGTGCTGGCGGAACTGGCGGGCCGGGCGCAGGTCTTCGATGTGGTGGCGGCCTGGGTGGCGCGCGCGGGGCGGGGCCGCTATCCCCTGCTCTTCGGGCTCTGCGTGGTGTTCGCCTCGCTGACCACGATCACCCTGAACCTGGATACGACCGCGGTCCTGCTCACCCCCGTGATGCTGGCACTCGGTACCCGGGTGGGCATCGCGGCCCTGCCGTTGGCGATGACGACGGTGTGGCTGGCCAATACGGCGAGTCTGCTGCTGCCGGTGTCGAACCTGACCAATCTGCTGGCGGCGGACCGGGTGGCGCTGTCGCCGGCCGGTCTGGCCGGCGTGATGTGGCTGCCCCAGCTGGCCGCGATCGGGGTGACGGCGGGGTGCCTGTGGGTGTTCTACTGGCGCCGCGGCCGGCGCGGCGCGGACCGCTACACCCCGCCCGCGCTGCCCGTGCCCGGTGACCCGGTGCTGCTGAGGATCTGCGCGGTGGCGTGCGTCGGATTCCTGCTGGCGATCCTGCTGCTGGACGTGCCGTTGTGGTCGGCCTCGCTGGTCGCGATGGTGGTCGTGGTGGCGGCCTATGCGGTGCGCCGCCGGGAGGAGCTGCGCCTCTCGCTGGTCCCGTGGCGGCTGCTGGTGCTGGTGCCGGGGATGTTCCTGGTCGTGGAGACGGTCGGCGCGCACGGGCTGCACGAGCTGCTGGTGCGCGCGCTCGGCTCGGACGACGGCTTCGCGGGCATGCTGCGTTCGGCCGGGGTGGGTGCCGGGCTGTCGAACGTGCTGAACAACCTGCCGGCGTACGTGGCGGGCGAGGCGGTCATCCCCGCGGACAACCACCACCAGCTGCTGGCCCTGCTGATCGGGGTCAACGCGGGGTCCGTCGTCACGCCGTGGGGTTCGCTGGCGACGTTGCTGTGGTTCGAGCGGTGCCGCTGGCAGGGGACGCGGATCGATGTGCGGCGCTTCGTCCTGACCGGTCTGGTGCTGTCGGTGACGGCGGTGTCCGCCGCCACCTGCGCGCTGGCTCTGGTCACCTGAGGAGCGGGGCGGCGACCTGCCCCTGGATGCGCCACGGCGCCTGCCGAATCGTCCGGTCGGGGACGGGCAGGCGCCGCGTTCAGTTCCGTACGCCGTTGTACGGGACGTCTGTGTGCCGTGATCAGACCGTCAGGGAACGGTCCGTCGGGCGGATCGGGGCCGGCAGTGCGCTGGCTCCGGTCAGGAAGCGGTCCACGCCGCGTGCCGCGGAGCGGCCCTCGGCGATGGCCCACACGATGAGGGACTGGCCGCGGCCGGCGTCACCGGCGACGAACACGCCGTCGACGTTGGTGGCGTAGTCGTCGTCACGGGCGACGTTGCCCCGTGCGTCGAGCTCCAGACCGAACTGCTGGACCAGGCCGTTGGCCTGGTCCGTGCCGGTGAAGCCCATCGCGAGGGTGACCAGCTGTGCGGGGATCTGCCGCTCGGTGCCGGGCTTCTGCTCCAGCTTACCGTCCTTGAACTCCACCTCGACGAGGTGGAGGGCAGCCACGTTGCCGTCCTCGTCGCCCTCGAAGTGAGTGGTCGAGACGGAGTAGACGCGCTCGCCGCCCTCCTCGTGTGCGGAGGTGACCTTGTAGAGCATGGGGAAGGTCGGCCAGGGCTGGTTGGCGTTCCGGTCCTCGCCCGGCTGCGGCATGATCTCCAGCTGGGTGACGGAGGCCGCACCCTGCCGGTGGGCGGTGCCGACGCAGTCGGCGCCGGTGTCGCCGCCGCCGATGACGACGACGTGCTTGCCCTCGGCGGTGATCGGGGAGACCGTCAGGTCGCCCTCCTGCACCTTGTTGGCGAGCGGCAGGTACTCCATCGCGAAGTGCACGCCGTTCAGCTCGCGGCCCGGGACGGGCAGGTCGCGGGAGACGGTGGCGCCGGCGGCGATGACGACGGCGTCGTAGCGGCGCCGCAGCTTCGCGGCGTCGACGTCCTTGCCGACCTCGACCTCGGTGCGGAACTTGGTGCCCTCCGCGCGCATCTGCTCGATGCGGCGGTTGATGTGCGACTTCTCCATCTTGAACTCGGGGATGCCGTACCGGAGGAGTCCCCCGATGCGGTCCGCGCGCTCGTAGACGGCGACGGTGTGGCCGGCCCGGGTCAGCTGCTGGGCGGCGGCCAGTCCGGCCGGGCCGGAGCCGATGACGGCCACGGTCTTGCCGGAGAGGCGCTCGGGCGGCTGCGGGGTGACGTCGCCGCGGTCCCACGCCTGGTCGATGATGGAGACTTCGACGTTCTTGATGGTGACGGCCGGCTGGTTGATGCCGAGCACGCACGCCGACTCGCACGGAGCCGGGCAGAGCCGCCCGGTGAACTCCGGGAAGTTGTTCGTGGCGTGCAGGCGCTCGGACGCGGCGGTCCAGTCCTCGCGGTAGGCGTAGTCGTTCCACTCGGGGATGAGGTTTCCGAGCGGACAGCCGTTGTGGCAGAACGGGATGCCGCAGTCCATGCAGCGGCCGGCCTGCTTGCTGATGATCGGGAGCAGCGAGCCCGGAACGTAGACCTCGTTCCAGTCCTTGACGCGCTCGCCGACGGGGCGGGTCTTGGCGACCTCGCGGCCGGTGGTCAGGAAGCCCTTGGGGTCAGCCATTGGTCGCCGCCTCCATCATCTTCTCGGTGGTCTCCTGCTCGGAGAGACCGGCGAGCTCAGCGGCGTCCTTGGCGGCGAGCACTGCCTTGTAGGTGGACGGGATGATCTTGCTGAACCGGGCCACCGCGGTGTCCCAGTCGGCCAGCAGCTTCTCGGCGACCGTGGATCCGGTCTCCTCCTGGTGGCGGCGCACGACGTCGTGCAGCCACTGCCTGTCGGTGTCGGAGAGTTCCTCGACGGCGCCGAGGTTCCCGACGTTGACGTTGTCGCGGTTCAGGTCGATGACGTACGCGACACCGCCCGACATGCCGGCCGCGAAGTTGCGTCCGGTCTCGCCGAGGACGACGGCGTGTCCGCCGGTCATGTACTCGCAGCCGTGGTCGCCCACGCCTTCCGAGACGACCGTGGCGCCGGAGTTGCGGACGCAGAACCGTTCACCGGTGCGGCCGCGCAGGAACAGTTCGCCGCCGGTGGCGCCGTAGGCGATGGTGTTGCCCGCGATGGTGGAGTACTCGGCGAGGTGGTCGGCGCCGCGGTCCGGACGGACGACGACGCGGCCGCCGGAGAGGCCCTTGCCGACGTAGTCGTTGGCGTCGCCCTCCAGGCGCAGCGTCACACCGCTGGGGAGGAAGGCGCCGAAGGACTGGCCCGCGGAGCCGGTGAAGGTGATGTCGATGGTGTCCTGGGGCAGGCCCGCACCGCCGAACTTCTTCGTGACCTCGTGACCGAGCATCGTGCCGACGGTGCGGTTGATGTTGCGGATCGCGATCTGCGCGCGGACCGGCTGGGCGGACTCGGCGCTGTCGGCGTTCAGGGCGTCGGCGGCGAGCTTGATGAGCTCGTTGTCGAGGGCCTTGGCCAGACCGTGGTCCTGCTCGGCGATCTGGTGCCGGGCGGCGCCTTCGGCCAGCTCGGGGACGTAGAACAGCGGCTTGAGGTCGAGGCCCTGGGCCTTCCAGTGCGTGATCGCACGGTCGGTGTCCAGGAGCTCGGCGTGGCCGACGGCCTCTTCGATCGTACGGAAGCCGAGCTCGGCGAGGATCTCGCGGACTTCCTGGGCGATGAACTCGAAGAAGTTGACGATGTACTCGGCCTTGCCGGAGAAGCGGTCGCGCAGGACCGGGTTCTGGGTGGCGATGCCGACCGGGCAGGTGTCGAGGTGGCAGACGCGCATCATGACGCAGCCGGAGACGACGAGCGGCGCGGTCGCGAAACCGAACTCCTCGGCGCCCAGCAGTGCGGCGATGACGACGTCGCGGCCGGTCTTGAGCTGGCCGTCGGTCTGCACGACGATGCGGTCGCGCAGGCCGTTGAGGAGCAGCGTCTGCTGGGTCTCGGCGAGGCCGAGCTCCCAGGGGCCGCCCGCGTGCTTCAGGGAGGTGAGCGGGGAGGCGCCCGTTCCGCCGTCGTGGCCGGAGATGAGGACGACGTCCGCGTGCGCCTTGGAGACACCGGCGGCGACCGTGCCGACACCGACCTCGGAGACCAGCTTCACGTGGATGCGGGCCGCCGGGTTGGCGTTCTTGAGGTCGTGGATCAGCTGAGCCAGGTCCTCGATGGAGTAGATGTCGTGGTGCGGCGGCGGGGAGATCAGACCGACACCCGGGGTGGAGTGCCGGGTCTTGGCGACCCACGGGTAGACCTTGTGGCCGGGCAGCTGGCCGCCCTCGCCGGGCTTGGCGCCCTGCGCCATCTTGATCTGGATGTCGTCCGCGTTGACCAGGTACTCACTGGTGACACCGAAGCGGCCGGAGGCGACCTGCTTGATGGACGAGCGGCGGGCCGGGTCGTAGAGCCGGTCGGCGTCCTCGCCGCCCTCACCGGTGTTGGACTTGCCGCCCAGCTGGTTCATGGCGATGGCGAGGGTCTCGTGCGCCTCGCGGGAGATCGAGCCGTACGACATGGCGCCGGTGGAGAAGCGCTTGACGATGTCGGCCACGGACTCGACCTCGTCGATGTCGATGGCCTCGCGGTCCGAGGCGAAGCCGAAGAGTCCGCGGAGCGTCATCAGGCGCTCGGACTGCTCGTTCACCCGGTCCGTGTACTTCTTGAAGATGTCGTACCGGCGGTTGCGGGTGGCGTGCTGGAGGCGGAAGACCGTCTCCGGGTCGAACAGGTGCGGCTCGCCCTCGCGGCGCCACTGGTACTCGCCGCCGATCTCCAGCGCGCGGTGCGAGGCGGAGATGCCGGAGGCGGGGTAGCCCTTGGCGTGCCGGGCGGCGACCTCCTTGGCGACGACGTCGAGGCCGGCGCCGCCGATCTTGGTGGCGGTGCCGTTGAAGTACTGCGCGACGAAGTCCTCGTCGAGGCCGACGGCCTCGAAGACCTGGGCGCCGCGGTAGGAGGCGACGGTGGAGATGCCCATCTTGGACATGACCTTGAGGACGCCCTTGCCCAGCGCGTAGATGAGGTTGCGGATGGCCTGTTCGGCCTCGATGCCCTCGATGAACGTGCCGGCTCGGACGAGGTCCTCGACGGACTCCATGGCCAGGTAGGGGTTGACCGCGGCGGCGCCGTAGCCGATCAGCAGGGCGACGTGGTGGACCTCGCGGACGTCACCGGCCTCGACCAGCAGGCCCACCTGGGTGCGCTGCTTGGTGCGGATGAGGTGGTGGTGGACGGCCGAGGTGAGCAGCAGCGACGGGATCGGCGCGTGCTCGGCGTCGGAGTGCCGGTCGGACAGGACGATCAGGCGGGCGCCGTCCTCCATGGCGGCGTCGACCTCGGTGCAGATCTGCTCGATCCGCGCGGCGAGTGCCTCGCCGCCGCCGCCGACCCGGTAGAGGCCGGAAAGCGTGGCGGCCTTCATGCCCGGCATGTCGCCGTCGGCGTTGATGTGTATGAGCTTGGCCAGCTCGTCGTTGTCGATCACCGGGAAGGGCAGCGTGACGCTGCGACATGCCGCGGCGGTCGGCTCCAGGATGTTGCCCGCGGGGCCCAGCGTGGAGCGCAGCGAGGTGACGAGCTCCTCGCGGATGGCGTCCAGCGGCGGGTTGGTGACCTGGGCGAACAGCTGGGTGAAGTAGTCGAAGAGCAGCCGGGGGCGCTCGGAGAGCGCGGCGATCGGCGAGTCCGTGCCCATGGAACCGAGGGGTTCGCCGGCGGTGCGGGCCATCGGGGCGAGGAGGACGCGGAGCTCTTCCTCGGTGTAGCCGAAGGTCTGCTGGCGGCGGGTGACGGAGGCGTGGGTGTGGACGATGTGCTCGCGCTCGGGGAGGTCCTCGAGCTCGATCTCGCCGGTTTCCAGCCATTCCTCGTACGGGTTCTCGGCTGCGAGGGACGCCTTGATCTCGTCGTCCTCGATGATGCGGTGCTCGGCGGTGTCGACGAGGAACATCTTGCCGGGCTGGAGGCGGCCCTTGCGGACGACCTTGGCGGGGTCGATGTCCAGGACGCCGACCTCGGAGGAGAGCACGACGAGGCCGTCGTCGGTGACCCAGTAGCGGCCGGGGCGCAGACCGTTGCGGTCGAGGACCGCGCCGACCTGGACGCCGTCGGTGAAGGTGACGCAGGCCGGGCCGTCCCAGGGCTCCATCATCGTGGAGTGGTACTGGTAGAAGGCGCGCCGGGCCGGGTCCATGGAGTCGTGGTTCTCCCACGCCTCGGGGACCATCATCAGGACCGAGTGCGGCAGCGAACGGCCGCCGAGGTGGAGGAGCTCCAGGACCTCGTCGAAGGAGGCCGAGTCGGAGGCGTCCGGGGTGCAGACGGGGAAGATCCGGTCGAGCTTCGCCTCGCCGAAGAGGCTGGAGGCGAGCTGGGACTCGCGGGCCTTCATCCAGTTGCGGTTGCCCTTGACCGTGTTGATCTCGCCGTTGTGCGCGACGAAGCGGTACGGGTGGGCGAGCGGCCAGCTCGGGAAGGTGTTGGTGGAGAAGCGGGAGTGGACCAGCGCGACCGTGGTGGCGAAGCGGCGGTCGGAGAGGTCCGGGAAGAACGGCTCCAGCTGCCCGGTGGTGAGCATGCCCTTGTAGACGATCGTGCGGGCGGAGAGCGACGGGAAGTAGACCCCGGTCTCACGCTCGGCGCGCTTGCGCAGCACGAAGGCCTTGCGGTCCAGGACGATGCCGGTGCTCTCGCCGTCCGCGACGAAGAGCTGGCGGAACTCGGGCATGGTGGCGCGGGCGCCGTTGCCGAGGATGTCGGGGGTGACCGGGACCTCGCGCCAGCCGAGGACCTTGAGGCCTTCTTCGGCGGCGATCTTCTCGAGGTTGCGCACGGCCTCGGTGGAGTCGTCCGCGGGCAGGAAGGCGATGCCGACGGCGTAGGCGCCGGCCTCGGGGAGCTCGAAGGTGACCTCTTCGCGCAGGAAGGCGTCCGGGACCTGGAGCAGGATTCCGGCGCCGTCACCGGAGTCGGGCTCGGATCCGGTGGCTCCGCGGTGTTCGAGGTTGCGCAGTACGGTCAGCGCCTGCTCGACCAGCTCGTGGCCGGCCACACCGGTCAGAGTGGCTACGAACCCCACGCCACAGGCGTCGTGCTCGTTGCGGGGGTCGTACATCCCCTGCTGGGCGGGGCGACCGTCCATGGGCGACCAGGCGTCGGTGCGCATCGGCTCTCCCGTCGTCGTCGTGGCATTTTCAGTGCCGAGGGACGACGTTGGCCCTCTGCGAAATTTCGTGCAGATTACATGATGGGACGCTTCTCAAAAAGCGGATAGCTCGTTCCAACATACGGACACCGCCGTGACGGTGAAGGGGGTCGCAGTCGGAAGATCGGCGCCCGGGAGACCGCAGAGAGCAGGCGTCGTTGCCTGCGGTGTCTACGGCTCATGCCCGGCGGCAAAGGAAACGAAACCGCCGGGTAACGACTACTTATGTGTAGCCCTGCATAGAGTCTCATTTTACGTCGCGTACGGGCGATCCGCCCAGTGGCCGTGGTCAGGACGTATGTCACACGGGTGGCGCACACGTTACGGCCGCGCCCGCGATGGTCGGCGCACAGGCAGCGGCGCCCGGGGCGTTCGGATCCAAGGCGGAGGAGGGAGCGGCGGCGGAGTCCTCGCGACCGGCGACGACGCCGGAGACGGAGGTCCTGGACGCCGCGACGCCGCTGGTCATCGCGGGCGCGGCCGATGGGCCACGCGCACCGGAGGGTGTACGTGGCCCTGGACGGTACCGGGTGCGGGGGCTCAGCCTCCGGCGGCGACCCCGAACAGGGAGCCCAGGCCGTAGGTGATCGCGGCGGCGGCGCCGCCGAGCGCCAGCTGGCGCAGTCCGCTGAACCACCAGCTGCGGGCCGTGACCCGGGCGACCACCGCTCCGCAGCCGAACAGTCCGGCCAGGGCGAGCAGCACGGCGGGCCACATCGCGTCCGCGCCGAGCAGGTACGGCAGTACGGGCAGCAGCGCGCCCAGCGCGAAGGCGCCGAACGAGGACACGGCGGCGACGAGGGGCGACGGCAGGTCGCCCGGGTCGATGCCCAGCTCCTCGCGGGCGTGGATCTCCAGGGCCTGCTCGGGGTCGCGCGACAGCTGCCGGGCGACCTCGCGGGCGAGCCCGGTCTCGACGCCGCGGGACTCGTAGAGCGCGGCGAGCTCCCGCTCCTCGTCCTGGGGGTGCTTGCGCAGCTCCCGCCGCTCGACGTCGAGCTCGGCCTCGACGAGTTCGCGCTGTGAGGCGACGGAGGTGTACTCGCCTGCCGCCATGGAGAAGGCGCCCGCGGCCAGACCGGCCAGGCCCGTGATCACGATCGTGCGGTGCGAGACCGCACCGCCCGCGACACCGGTCATCAGGGCGAGGTTCGAGACGAGCCCGTCCATCGCACCGAACACCGCCGGACGCAGCCATCCGCCGTTCACATCACGGTGGGTGTGGTTGTCCCGGTGCGCCTCGTGCAGTACGGCGTCGGTCTCGATGATGGACACAGCTCTCCCCTTCTCCAGCAGCGGATCTCGTACGCTCCGCCCCGCTCGACACCCTCGAAAGTACGCACGAAAAATGGCTCCCGCCAGCAAGGCAGGCCGTACTTACCACCCTGAGTAACCAGGTAGGTACGCCTTGCCTTGCTGTCCGAAGGCCGTCATCCGAGTGGCCCTTTTGTGGTGATAACCGGCCTCTGTCGTGGCTCCGCGTGGCACAGATCCCACAGGGACGAGAACTGGCTCGGTACGAGCGAAGGGTCGACGCGATGGAGCTGACCGCAGGAAATCCGGCAGGGCCGCGGACTAACGGCGCGCGGGCGGCGGTACGCGGGGCTCCCGAACCGGCCGGTGCCGCACCGGGCGGCATCGGTGACCGGGCCAGGGGCGCGCTGCTGGGCCTCGCGGTCGGCGACGCGCTGGGCGCCCCCGCGGAGAACATGCGGCCCTCCGAGATCCGCCGCCGCTGGGGCCGGATCGAGGGCTTCGTGAGCGACGACCCGGCGGGCACGGACGACACGGAGTACGCGATCTTCTCCGGGCTGCTGCTGGCCCGGCACGGCTCCGCGCTGACCGTCACCCATGTCGAGCGGGCCTGGCACCTGTGGATCGCCGATCTGGACGAGGGGCCGTTCCGCGGTGCCGGTTTCAGCGAGCGCGGCACGCTGGAGAACCTGCGCCGGGGGCTGGCCGCCCCGATCTCCGCCCAGCACCGGCACGCCTGGAGCGACGGTCTGGCGATGCGGGCGGCCCCCTTCGGCGTCTTCGCGGCGGGCCGGCCCAGGGAGGCGGCGCGGCTGGTCGCGGTGGACGGCCGGGTCAGCCATGACGGTGAGGGCATCTACGGCGGCCAGGCGGTGGCGGCCGGGGTGGCGGCCGCGATGACGGGGGCCGGGGTCACCTCCGTGATCGCCGCCGCGCTCTCCGTCGTACCGATGGACTCATGGACGGCGCGCTCGCTGCGCCGGGCGGTGACGGCGGCGCAGCGCCCGTATCCCGACCGGCTGACCAGGGAGCGGGCGGTGCGTTCGGCCGTCGTCGTCGGCGGCTACCCGTGGACGGACCTGGCACCGGAGGCGGTGGGGCTGGCCTTCGGCGCGTTCGCGGCGACGCACGGCGACTTCCGTACGGCGGTGCTGATGGCGGTCAACATGGGCCGCGACGCCGATACGACGGCCGCGGTGGCGGGGGCCCTGGCCGGAGCGCTGCACGGGGCGTCCGCCATCCCGCGCCCCTGGGCGGACGCGATCGGCCCGGTCCGCGGCAGCTGTCTCCCGTCGATGCGCGGCTACCACGTCCTGGACATCGCGGAGCTGCTCACCCCGGACGAGACGGAGGAACCGGGCGGGGAACCGCAGGCACGGGACCAGCAGGCACGGGACCAGCAGGCACGGAGTGGTCCGCCCGAACGGGGGGCCCCTGTGGACGGCGCCCTCGCCCCCGGAACGGAGGTGCGGCGATGACCACGGCAAGGGATGCCTCCCGTACCGCGCACCCGGGCGGCACCACGCATCCGGACGACGCGCGCGAACACCCCGGCGCCGAGCGGCTGCGGGAGGCGGAGCGCCGCGAGACCGGCCGGGGCGCCGGCCACGCGGCCCCGGAACTCTCCCCCACCGCCCGGCCGGCCGCACCGCGCCGGGCCCGCATCGAGGGGCTGCTGCTCGGGCTGGCCGCCGGGGACGCCGCCGGGTGGCCGGCCGCACGGCACCGGGCGGCCCGGATGCCGGAGTGGACCCGGCGCCTGACCCGCGAGCTCGACACCTTCGCCGAGCAGAACGCGACGACCACGCTGCCCGTCCCCATCGCGCTCAACCAGCCGCCCGAGCCCTTGCGGCTCGGCCCGTCCGACGACGCGGAATGGGCGGCGTTCGCCGCCGGGACCGTACTCACCTCGGCGGCGGGCGCGCTGCAGGGGCTGACCCCCGGGCGCCGGATGCGCGCCGCCGTGGACGCCGCCTGGAACGCGCTGGCCGCCGAGGTCGCCGCCGCGGCCGCCCGGGCGCCGGAGGTCGAGTCGGCGGTCCTGCCGCTGCGGGCCCGGATCTCGGTCCGGGCCGGGCTCGGCAACCTCGCCGCCGGTCTCCGCCCACCGGCCACCGGCCACGACAACCCGCACTACTTCGACGACGCGGCGTGTGTGCGGGCCGCCGTGCTCGCCGTTGTGCACCCCGGCGCCCCCGAGGCCGCGGCCGACCTCGCGGAGTTCGACGCGCGCTACACCCAGGACGGTGACGGGGTGCACGGTGCGCGGGCGATGGCCGCCGCGATCGCCGAGGCGCTCGGCGGCGCGGACGTGGACACCGCGGTGAACGCCGCGCTAGCCCAGCTCCCCGAGGGCACCGAGATCGCCCGCAACGCCGCGCACGCGGTCCGCATCGCCCGCGACTTCGCCGGTGAGCGGGCCGGCGCGTTCGCCCTCGTACCGGTGCTGGAGCATCAGATCGTCGACCACGTCTACAGCTACGGGATCGCCGCGGCCGAAACGGTCCCCGTCGCCCTCGCCCTGGCCACCGCTGCGCGCGGCGACATCGCGCAGGCCGTGCCGTCGGCGGCCTGTCTCTCCCGGGTCGCCGACTCGGCCCCCGCCCTGGCCGGCGCGCTCACCGGTGCCCTCGGCTCGATCACCACCGTGCCCGACGGCTGGCGCGAGGCTTGCCGCACCCTGGCGGGGTGCGCGCTGCCCCGTTTCGCGGGCACGGATCTGATCGAACTCGCCGGGCTGCTGGCAGACACGGAACCAGCACCCTCGGGTGGACAATTCGGACATGACATCCACAGCGCCCACGGCGCCCACGAGGTCCGCAGCCCCCACGACGCCCGCGGCGCCCACCCTCGATGAACGGATCGCGGGCGCGCTCGTCGGCGCGGCCGTCGGCGACGCGCTCGGCGGCCCGGTCGAGGGCTACACCCCGGAGCAGATCGTGGCGCGCCACGGCGGGCGGATCACCGGCGTCGTCGGCCCGTGGGACGGCGACGACTGGCGTACCGCCCGCCCCATCGCGCCGTACCACAAGGGCGACGGGCACATCACCGACGACACCTTGATGACCCATGCGCTGGTACGCGTGTACGGGAAGGTCCGCGACCACCTCGACGCGTACGCCGTCGCCGACCACCTCGTGCCGGAGCTGATCTCGAAGCCCCGCTGGATTCCGGAACTGGAGGCGGAGGCGCTGCCGCTGCAGCGGATCTTCCTTGCCGAGAAGTGGATCGTCGCCCGGCTGCACTACGGCCATGCCGACCCGCGCGAGGCGGGCACCGGGAACATCGTCAACTGCGGCGCGGCGATGTACATGGCGCCCGTCGGCCTGGTGAACGCGGCCCATCCGCAGGCCGCGTACGCCGAGGCGCTGGATGTCGCGGGCGCCCATCAGTCGTCGTACGGGAGGGAGGCGGCCGGAGTCTTCGCTGCTGCCGTCGCCGCGGCCTGCGTCCCGGGCGCGACACCCGCGAGCGTCGTCGAGACGTGTCTGGCGCTCGCCAAGGACGGCACCCGGGCGGCGATCGACGCGGTCTGCGAAACGGCTGTCGGCTACCGGGACTTCGAGTCGGCGCTCGTCCCGCTCCGGGAGGCCGTCGCCCCCTTCGACACGGTCGGCCCCGATTACCGCGCTCCCTCGCTCGGTGCCCGCCGCCCGTCCCGGCTGCACGCCATCGAGGAACTCCCCGTCGCGCTCGGGATGCTGCTGGTCGCGGACGGGGACTACCGGCAGACGGTCCTCGGCTCGGTCAACTACGGGCGGGACTGCGACTCGATCGCCACGATGGGCGGCGCGATCGCGGGCGCCCTGCACGGCGATCGGGCGGTCCCGGACGACTGGGCGACGACGGTCGGCGAGGCCAGCCGGCTCGACCTGCGTGCCCCGGCCCGCGTCCTGACCGACGTCGCCCGCGAGGTGTTCGCGCGCGACACGGCCCGCCGCCGCGCCCACGAGGCGGCCTTCGCCGCGCCGGCGGGCCGGCCGTGACCGCGACGGTGCGGGCCACCTGGGTCCAGCCCGAGGACCTGGTCGGGCACGAGTTGCGGCAGGCGGCCGAGGACGGGCGGGACGTCCGGGACATCGAACGCCGGTGGTACGAGGCAGGCGGCTCGCCGGCCCCGGACCGTGCGGGCGCCTCGACGCCCCCCGCCCCGCCCGGGCTGCGCGCGGTCGCCGCACACCTGCTGGACGAACTGGCCCTGCTGGATTCGCCGCTGGCCGACGACGAACCGACCGCCCTCGACGCGATCCGGGCCGCCTGCCCGCAGTGGCCGCACCCGCGCACGGAACCGGGCACCGTGGACCGCGAGCAACCGCACCCGCGCACGGAACCGGGCGCCGTGGACCGCGAGCGGCTGCACGCGGCCTGGCTGGGCCGCGCGGCCGGCTGTCTGCTGGGCAAGCCGGTCGAGAAGCTGCCGCTGGAGGGCATCCGCGCCCTGGCCCGGGCCACCGGCAACTGGCCGCTGAGCAACTGGTTCACCGCCCGCGGCCTGCCCCCGGCGCTGGCCGCCACCTACCCCTGGAACCGCCGCTCGGCACCCACCTCGCTGGCCGAGAACATCGACGGGATGCCCGAGGACGACGACCTCAACTACCCGCTGCTCACCGTGCTGTTGCTCCAGCGGTACGGCAGGTCGTTCAGCACCGCCGATCTCGCCAGGCTCTGGCTGGAGGAGCTCCCGGCGGGCCGGACGTTCACCGCCGAGCGGGTCGCGTACCGCAATCTGCTCGACGGCCTCGAACCGCCGGACACCGCCCGTCACCGCAATCCGTTCCGGGAGTGGATCGGGGCGCAGATCCGTGCCGACGTCCACGGCTGGACCCATCCCGGTGATCCCGGCGCGGCGGCGGAACAGGCTCATCGCGACGCGGTCCTGACCCACACCGGGAACGGGGTGTACGGCGCGATGTTCACTGCGGCGGCGCTCGCGGAGGCGGCCGGGGGCGAGGCCGATGTGCACGGGTGTCTCGCCGCCGGTCTGCGCGTGGTGCCCCCGGGATCGCGGTTCGCGCAGGCCGTGCGGGACGGTATCGCCACCGCTCGCGAGGAGGACCGTTTCGATACGGTCGTCGACCGGCTCCACATGGCGTACGGCAGGTATCACTGGGTACATGTGCTGCCCAACGCGGCTCTGCTCGCCGCCGCCCTCACCCACGCCGACGGCGACTTCACGGGCTCGATCTGCCGTGCGGTGTCCGGCGGCTGGGACACCGACTCCAACGGGGCGACCGCCGGTTCCCTCGCGGGCCTGCTGGCCGGACGGCCGGACGCGCTGCCCGACCGGTGGACCACCCCGCTGAAGAACCGGCTCGCCACGTCCGTCCCCGGTTTCGACTCGGTCGGCTTCGACACCCTCGCCGACCTGACCCACCGGCTCACCCGGCTCACCCACGAGGAGGCACTCCGCCCATGACCAAAGTCGCGGTGCTCGGCAGCACCAATATGGATCTTGTGGCCTACGTCGACCGGGCTCCGGAACGCGGGGAGACCGTCACCGGGCGGGAGTTCCGCACCATCCCCGGCGGCAAGGGCGCCAACCAGGCCGTCGCCGCCGCACGCGCGGGCGGCGACGTGATGATGATCGGCGCGGTGGGCGACGACGAGTACGGCGTCCGGATGCGGGAGAACCTGGAACACTCGGGCGTCGACACCGATCTCCTGCACACGGCGGAAGGACCCAGCGGCACCGCGCACATCGTGGTGGACGGCAAGGGCTCCAACGCGATCGTCGTGATCCCCGGCGCCAACGGCACCGTCACCGCGATCGGCCCGGGCGAGATCGCCGCCATCGCCGAGGCCGATCTGCTGCTGCTCCAGCTGGAACTGCCGCTATCCGCCGTGCTCGAAGGAGCCCGCGCCGGTCACGCCCAGGGGGTGCGGACGATCCTCACCCCGTCCCCCGTACAGCAGCTGCCCGCCGAACTCCTCGACTGCGTCGACCTGCTGATCGCCAATGAGTACGAGGCGGCCGAACTGTCGGGGCACGCCGAACCGCACGCCGCGGCCGAGGTCCTGCTCAGTCAGGTGCCCGCGCTCGTCATCACGCTCGGATCGAAGGGCTGCCTGTACGCGGCACGGGGCAGCCAGACCATCCACTTCCCCGCCCCCGAGGTCGCCGCCCTCGACACCACCGGCGCCGGGGACACGTTCGTCGGTACGCTCGCCGTGGCGCTCGGCGAGGGACGGCCGGTGCCGCAGGCCATCGCCTGGGCCTCGGCGGCCGCCGCGCTCTGCGTCCAGAAACCGGGCGCCTCGCTCTCCATGCCGTACCGCAGCGAAATCGACGCCGCATGAGCGCGCCGGGAGCAGCGCCCCTGACGGGGCTGCGCGTCATCGATCTCGCCACGCTGTTCGCGGGCCCCCTGTGCGCCACGATGCTGGGCGACTTCGGCGCCGATGTGATCAAGGTCGAGCATCCGAGCAAGCCCGACCCGTCCCGGGGGCACGGCCCCACGAAGGACGGGGTCGGTCTGTGGTGGAAGCTGCTCGGCCGCAACAAGCGCAACCTCACCCTCGACCTGGCCTGCCCGGGCGGCCGCGATCTGTTGCTGCGGCTCGCCGCCGACACCGACGTGATCATCGAGAACTTCCGGCCGGGCACGCTGGAGCGGTGGGGGCTCGGGCCGGCCGAGCTGCACGCCGTCAACCCGCGCCTCGTGCTGGTCCGGGTCACGGGCTTCGGCCAGTTCGGCCCGTACGCGCACCGGCCCGGCTTCGGCACGCTCGCGGAGGCGATGAGCGGATTCGCGGCGATCACCGGCGAGCCTGACGGCCCTCCGACGCTGCCGCCCTTCGGTCTCGCCGACTCGATCGCGGCGCTCGCCACGTCGTTCGCCGTGATGGCGGCGCTGGCCGGCCGGGACCGTACGGGCGAGGGCCAGGTCGTCGACATGGCGATCATCGAGCCGATCCTGACGGTGCTCGGCCCGCAGCCTCTCTGGTACGACCAGCTGGGTTACGTCCAGCCGCGCACCGGCAACCGTTCGCGCAACAACGCCCCGCGCAACACCTACCGCACCTCGGACGGGCAGTGGGTGGCCGTCTCCACCTCGGCGCAGTCCGTCGCGGAGCGGGTGATGCGTCTGGTGGGCCGGGAGGAGCTGACCGAGGAGCCGTGGTTCACCTCGGGCACCACCAGGGCCGAGCACAGCGACGAACTCGACGAGGCGGTCGGCCACTGGATCGGGCGGCGCACACGGGACGAGGCGATCTCGGCGTTCGAGAAGGCGGAGGCGGCCATCGCGCCCATCCACGACATCCGTGACGTGATGGAGGATCCGCAGTACCGGGCCCTGGACTCCATCACGGAGGTCGACGACCCGGAGCTGGGCCCGCTGCGGATGCAGAACGTCCTCTTCCGGCTCTCCGGCACCCCCGGGGGCATCCGCTGGGCGGGGCGGCCGCACGGCGCCGACACGGAGGAGATCCTCAACGGGCTCGGCCTCAGCGGCGAGGAGATTGCGGCACTGCGGTCGGAGCGTGTCCTGTGACCGCCGAGACCCCGCTGACGTGGCTGTACGTCCCCGGCGACCGGCCGGATGTGGTGCGCAAGGCGCGGGACTCCGGGGCGGACATGGTCATCGTCGACCTGGAGGACGCGGTCCCCGCCGACCGCAAGGAGTACGCACGGTCCGCCGCCGTCGAGCTGCTCTCCGATCCGGCCTCCCCCACCCAGGCGCCGGTCCACGTCCGGGTCAACGACGAGACGGACGTGCTGGCCCTCGCGGGGCTGGCGGGCCTCGCCGGACTGCGGCTGCCGAAGATCACGCATGCCGCGTCCGTCCACCACATCGCGGCGCTGGCCCCGGGGGTCGCGCTCTGCCCGCTGCTGGAGTCGGCGCTCGGTATCGAGCACGCGTACTCGGTGGCCGGCGCCCATCCGCAGGTGCGTTCCATCGCCCTCGGGGAGGCAGATCTCCGGGCGGATCTGGGGGTGCGCGAGGATGCGGGGCTCGACTGGTCGCGCAGCCGGGTGGTGGTCGCGGCCAGGGCGGCCGGGCTGGCCCCGCCCACCCAGTCGGTGTTCCCGGACGTCCGGGACCTGGACGGGCTGTGGAGGTCCTGCGCCCATGGGCGGGCGCTCGGGTTCCTCGGCCGGGCGGCGATCCACCCCCGGCAGCTCCCGGTGATCGAGCGGGCGTTCCGGCCGACACAGCAAGAGGTCGAGGCGGCTCAGGAGATCGTCGAGGCGGCCCGGGTCGAGGCGGGTGCGCAGGCCCTGCCGGACGGCCGCTTCGTCGACGCGGCGGTAGTGGCCCAGGCCCACCGCACGCTGGCCCTGGCGGGACGGGTGCGGTGAGCGGTTCGCGGTGCCGGGCAACCGGTGAGCGGGCGGTGCCCCGCTGACCCCCTCGTCCTCAATCGCCGGACGGGCTTGGGTTGCCGCCCTGCCGGGCCGGGGCCAAGCCCGTCCGGCGATTGAGGACACCACGACGGGCAGAGATCCCGTGCAGGCGGCAAAAACAAGCCCGTCCGGCGATTGAGGACACCCTGCCGCCGGCACGGACGGCACGGACATGACGAGGGGCCGCCGAATCGTTCGGCGGCCCCTCGTCCTCGTCTGTGCGGCGTCGGCGTCAGCCCTTGGCCGTCTCCGCCTCACCGTTCGTCTTCGGCGCGTCCTCTTCGGCATCGGCGTCGGCATCGACCGGCTTCGCTTCGGCGGACTCCGTGTCCTCGGCGGCTCCGCCGTCCTCGGCCTCGGGCGCCTCCGGCGTCTCCGACACCCCCGGCTCGACGATCTCCTCGCGCCCCGGCCGTACCTTCGCCGAGATCACGATGTACACGACCGCCAGCACGAACACGATCAGCGCGGTCCACACGTTCAGCCGCAGGCCCAGGATGTGGTGGGCCTCGTCGACACGCATGTACTCGATCCAGGCGCGGCCCGCGCAGTACGCCGCTACGTACAGCGCGAACGCCCGTCCGTGCCCGAGCTTGAAGCGGCGGTCCGCCCAGATCACCAGGAGCGCCACGCCGATGCACCAGAGCGACTCGTAAAGGAAGGTCGGGTGGTAGGTGCCGGCCACCCGGTTGGGGCCCTCGCTGATCTTCAGCGCCCACGGGACGTCGGTCGCCCTGCCGTACAGCTCCTGGTTGAACCAGTTGCCCCAGCGGCCGCAGGCCTGGGCCAGGGCGATGCCGGGGGCGAGCGCGTCGGCCCAGGCGGGCAGCGGGATCCCGCGGCGGCGGCAGCCGATCCAGGCACCGACCGCGCCGAGCGCGATCGCACCCCAGATACCGAGGCCGCCCTGCCAGATCTTGAAGGCGTCGACCCAGTTCTCACCGTCGCTGAAGTACAGCTGGTAGTCGGTGATGACGTGGTAGAGCCTGCCGCCGACCAGGCCGAAGGGCACGGCCCAGACGGCGATGTCGGCGACCGTGCCGGCTCTGCCGCCTCGGGCGACCCAGCGCTTGTTGCCGAACCAGACGGCGACGAAGACACCGATGATGATGCAGAACGCGTAGCCGCGGAGCGGGATCGGTCCGAGATCGATCACGCCGGTCGACGGGCTGGGGATGTAGGCAAGATTCATGGCACGGTCGACGCTACCCTGCCGGGCGGGACGTACGGCAACCCGCCCGACAACGTCTGGGTAACGAGCCGGTCATCGATTCCCCGGGCGGCCCCCTCTCAGGACCCCGAGGGGGCGGGTGTGGCGGTCCCCGGCTTCTTGCCCTTGTTGGCCTCGGCGACCCACTTCTTCAGGTTGGCCACGGTGATCGGCTCGTCCCCCTTCTTGGGGAAGATCGACTCGCCGTTGAGCAGCGCCGTCGGCGTGCCCTGGAATCCGCCGTTCTCGAACGCGGTGTTGGACTTCTCCACCCAGGCGTCGTGCGCACCGTCGTCCACACAGCTGCGGAACGCGGGCGTGTCGAGGCCCTCGACCTTCTTGGACAGCTCGATCAGCTTGCTGTTGTCGCCGAAGGCGTCGTCGGACTCCGGCGGCTGGTTGCTGTACAGGACGTCGTGGTAGGCCGGGAACTTGCCGACGTCCTGGGCGCAGGCTGCCGCGTTGGCCGCCTTGAGGGAGCCGCTGCCGCCGAGATTGCCGTCGATCAGGGTGGCGAAGTGGTACTCGACCTTGAGCTGCCCGCTCTGCTCCATCTGGTGGATCGTGTCCCGGAACGCGTTCTCGAACTGGGCGCAGACGGGGCAGCGGAAGTCCTCCCAGACCGTGAGCGTGGACGGGGCGTCGTCCGCTCCCACCGGAATGGTCAGGCTGTCCTTGCCCGTGGCACCGGACGGCGCCACGGCGGGACCCGACGCCTTGTCCTTGTCGCCCTTGCCGCCGGTGTTCGCCGCGATCACGCCGACGACGGCGGCCAGCCCCAGGATTCCCACCACGGCGGCGGAGACGATCAGCGTGCGGCGGCGGCGCTCACGCGCCCTCACCTGCTCGCGCTGCTGGATCAGCCGGTCTCGCGCGGCCCGTTTTCCCTCTTGGTTCTTCTCGCTCACACCCGCAGCAACGAACCGGGGAGGCACTCGCGTGCCTCCCCGGTCCCAGGTCCACCCATTCGGGTGAGGAAGGGTGTCAGCGCTTTCGAACACCCTCGGCCAGATCGGCCGCCAGTGAGCGGACGGCCGCGAGGCCCGCCGCCTCGTCCGGCGCGTCGAGCATCCGCTTGACGAAGGCGGAGCCGACGATGACGCCGTCGGCGAAGCCCGCGACCTCGGCAGCCTGGTCGGCGTTGGAGACGCCCAGGCCGACGCAGACCGGGATGTCGGTGGTGGCGCGGGTGCGCCGCACCAGGTCCTGGGCCTGTTCGCCGACCGAGACGCGGGTACCGGTGACCCCCATCAGCGAGGCGGCGTACACGAAGCCGGAGCCGGCCGCCGTGATGGTGGCGAGCCGCTCGTCCTTGCTGCTGGGCGCGACGACGAAGACGGTCGCCAGACCGTGCTTGTCGGCGTGCTCACGCCACAGGGCGGACTCCTGGACCGGCAGGTCGGGCAGGATGCACCCGGCGCCGCCGGCCTCGGCGAGTTCTGCGGTGAAGCGCTCGACGCCGTACCGGTCGATCGGGTTCCAGTACGTCATGACGAGGATCGGGATGCCGGTCGCCTCGTGGGCCTCGCGGACCGTACGCATCACGTCGGCGATCCGCACCCCGCCGCGCAGCGCGATGTCGTCGGCCGTCTGGATGACGGGGCCGTCGAGCACGGGGTCGCTGTGGGGCAGCCCCACCTCGACGACGTCGGCGCCGCCCGCGGCCACGGCCTTGACGGCCTCGATGGCGCCGTCCACGGTCGGGAAGCCTGCGGGCAGGTACGCGATCAGCGCGGCCCGGTTCTCGGCCTTCGCGGCGGCGAGCGTGGTGTTCAGCAGTTCGATGTTGCCGCTCACTTGACGTCCCCCTCGATCTCGGCGCCTTCGCTGCCCGCGTCGGCCTCGACGGCGGCGTCGGTTTCGTACAGCCCGAAGTAGCGCGCTGCCGTGTCCATGTCCTTGTCTCCCCGGCCCGACAGGTTGACCAGGATCAGACCGTCCTTGCCGAGCTCCTTGCCGACCTCCAGGGCGCCGGCCAGCGCGTGCGCGCTCTCGATGGCCGGGATGATCCCCTCGGTGCGGGAGAGCAGGCGCAGCGCCTGCATGGCCGCGTCGTCGGTGACCGCGCGGTACTCGCCCCGGCCGACGTCCTTCAGATAGGCGTGCTCCGGGCCGATGCCCGGGTAGTCCAGGCCGGCCGAGATGGAGTACGGCTCGGTGATCTGGCCCTCGTCGTCCTGGAGGACGTAGCTGCGCGAGCCGTGCAGGATGCCGGGCTCGCCCTCGGTCAGGGTCGCCGCGTGCTCGCCGGTCTCCACCCCGTGCCCGGCGGGTTCGCAGCCGATGAGGCGGACTCCGGCGTCCGGGATGAGGGCGTGGAAGAGGCCGATGGCGTTGGAGCCGCCGCCGACGCAGGCGATGGCGGCGTCCGGCAGCCGGCCGGCCCGCTCCAGGATCTGGCGCCGGGCCTCGACGCCGATCACGCGGTGGAAGTCGCGGACCATCGCGGGGAAGGGGTGCGGGCCCGCGACCGTACCGAAGAGGTAGTGGGTGCGGTCGACGTTGGCGACCCAGTCGCGGAACGCCTCGTTGATGGCGTCCTTCAGCGTGCGGGAGCCGGACTTCACCGCGATGACCTCGGCGCCGAGCATCCGCATGCGCGCCACGTTCAGCGCCTGTCGCTCGGTGTCGATCTCGCCCATGTAGATGGTGCATTCGAGACCGAAGAGCGCGCAGGCGGTCGCGGTGGCGACGCCGTGCTGACCGGCTCCGGTCTCCGCGATGACGCGGGTCTTGCCCATGCGCCTGGTGAGCAGTGCCTGGCCCAGCACGTTGTTGATCTTGTGCGAGCCGGTGTGGTTCAGGTCTTCGCGCTTGAGGAAGACCCGCGCGCCGCCGGCGTGCTCGGCGAAGCGCTTGACCTCGGTCAGGGCGCTGGGCCGGCCGGTGTAGTTCACCATCAGCTCGTTGAGCTCGGCGGCGAAGGCCGGGTCGGCCTTCGCCTTGTCGTACTCGACGGCGACCTCGTCCACGGCGGCGACGAGCGCCTCCGGGATGAACTTTCCGCCGTACGCACCGAAGTACCCCTCGGCGCTGGGGATCAGACCCTCCGGGTCCGGAATGAAGAAGTCGGACGACATCTCGGCGTTGCTCCTCGGCATGGCAGTGGGTGGGTTCACCGTATTGCGCCGTGAGCGGAGCGCCGCCGCGGCCGTGGAGGGCCGGGCGGTGCGGTCGTGCGGATCCGCCTGATGGGCGGGGGTGCGACGGCCGGGGCTCGCTCTACTGCGCGGACCCCGTGCGCCATCGCATGCCGTTGACCTGTCCTGGCTCGTCGCCGATCACGTACCGCACCCGCCGTCCGTGCACGCGGCGCGCGGGGGCGCGGCAGCCGCGGGGGCGGCAGCCGCGCGCCAGCGGCGCGTGCGGGTCGCGTCCCAGCGGCTGACGTGCCCCGGCGGGGCAGAGGCCCGCCCGGGGACGGAGCGCGGAACGGTCGGGGGTCACGGGCAGGGCCTTTCGTTTGGATCAGGCCGGATCAGGGAGCCGGGTCCGGTGCGTGCAGCTGCAAGGCGGAGGAGGGAGTCACTGCGGAGCACTGGCGGCCGACGACAACGCCGCAGACGCGCGCACCGGAGCCCGCGAGCCCGGCGTGATCCGAACCGAAAGGTCCTGGGTCAGCTCCGTCCGTGCCGGAGCGCCGGGTGGGCGCCGGCGGCGACCAGGTCGGCGACGGCCGCCCGCGGGTCGCGGCCGGTGACCAGGGACTCGCCGACCAGCACACCGTCCGCGCCCGCGTTGGCGTAGGCGATGAGGTCGTGCGGGCCGCGGACACCGGACTCGGCGATCTTGACGATGTGGTCCGGGATCTCGGGGGCGACGCGCTCGAAGGTGGAGCGGTCGACCTTGAGGTCCTTCAGGTTGCGCGCGTTGACGCCGATGATCTTCGCGCCGGCTTCCACCGCGCGCTCCGCCTCCTCCTCGTCGTGCACCTCGACCAGCGGCGTCAGGCCGATGGACTCGGCACGCTCAATCAGGGAGACGAGGGCCTCCTGGTCGAGGGCGGCGACGATCAGCAGGGCGAGGTCGGCGCCGTACGCGCGCGCCTCCCACAGCTGGTACGAGGTGACGATGAAGTCCTTGCGCAGGATCGGGATGTCGACCTTGGCGCGGACGGCCTCCAGGTCGGCCAGCGATCCGCCGAAGCGACGCTCCTCGGTGAGGACCGAGATGACGGACGCGCCGCCAGCCTCGTAGTCCGCGGCGAGCGCGGCCGGGTCGGCGATGGCGGCAAGGGCGCCCTTGGAGGGGCTGGAGCGCTTGACCTCGCAGATGACGGTCACGCCCTCGCCGCGCAGGGCGGCGAGGGCGTGACCGTC
>NZ_JAELVH010000650.1 GCF_019399235.1 Streptomyces poriferorum
CAGAGCCCGAAGTTCACGGGCAGCGCGTGGATCGCCCCTTGGCCGTGACCGGCCGCGACCACGTTGATCCGGTTCTCGGCGGAGCGCTCGGGCAGGCCGAGGGTGTGCTCCCAGGGCTCGGCGCCCGTGTGGCAGACGGCCGCGGTGTCCGCACCCGCGAGGGCTGCCAGCCGGAAGGTCTCCGGGTGGAGCGCGTCGTCCCCGACGACCAGGGCGACGCGGCCCCACGGGGCGTCGTGGGTCGACGGCGGGGCCGGCTTCTCGACCGCCCACCCGGAGTGCCGGGCACAGGGGTGCAGCTGCGGCACGCGCAGCACCGGACCGCCCGCGCCCAGCAGGAGCCCGGTGTGCACGCCGGCCTCGGGAAAGGTGCAGGCCAGCAAGGCGTCCGTCCCCCGCAGCGCCCCGGCCAGGGCGTCCACGGCG
>NZ_JAELVH010000651.1 GCF_019399235.1 Streptomyces poriferorum
GTGAAGTCGGCGTACTGGACGGGCAGCGGGGCCCAGTTGGGTGTGTTGCCTGTGGTGCGGGCGGTGTAGGCGGTGGTGAGGTCGCGGGCCAGTGGGGTCAGTGACCAGCCGTCGGCTGCGATGTGGTGGATGACGAGCAGTAGGACGTGTTCGTCCGGTGTGGTCCGGAGGAGGGTGGCGCGGAGGGGGGTCTGGGTGGCGAGGTCGAATCCGTGGGTGACGGCTTCGGCGAGGTCGGTGCCGAGGTGTTCGGGGCTGGAGGAGATGTGGTGGAGTTCGGGCCGGGTGTCCTTGTGGATGACCTGGTAGCCGCCTTCGTCGTCCTGGGGGAAGACGGTGCGCAGGGATTCGTGGCGTTCCACGACGTCGGCCAGTGCTGCTTCGAGGGCGGTCGTGTCCAGGTTGCCGGTCAGGCGCAGGGCGAC
>NZ_JAELVH010000652.1 GCF_019399235.1 Streptomyces poriferorum
CCGGCGGGGGAGTCCTCGTCGGACAGCAGACCGGCACCGGTGGGGGAGTCCTCGTCCAAGGGCACCGCGGCGCTCTCCTTGCCCGTGGTGCCCGCGGCCTTCACCTCGATCTCCCCGGTGGCCCGCTTGCCGTTCTCGCAGGCCACGTCGATGCTGTACGGCCCCGGCTCGATCGCGCCCGGCACCTGGAACGAACCGGCCAGGACCTCTTTGAGGGTGGCCGGTGCCAGCGCGAACTCGGAGGCGTCCAGAGCGCTCGCGTCACCGGTGGCGCCGGTGTCGCTGCCGCAGGCGGTGGTGTTCACGGTGACCGTGGACCCCGGGGCGGCACTCGCGGGAGAGATCTCCAATGACCCGAGCTCATCCCCGTACGCGGACGGGGCGGCGGCGCTGAGGCCGAGCGCGGCAGCGGCGAGGGCCGCGGCGGCGGTGCCGGTCACGAGGCGAGCAGGACTGCGCATGGGGGGTTCCTCCGAGCGGGGACGGCGCGGGCTGGTGTGTCCTGGGTCCGAGCTAACGGCCGTCCCGCCACCCATGCCTGCTGACACCAAGTCAGCATTCACCCGTCCGGACCGGCGCCGCCTCCTTGTCACTGCCCAAGCGTGCAGGTCACAGCGGTGATGGTGGGGCGGGAAGTCCGCCCTCCGGTGTCCGGTGCCGATCGGGTGATGCCCGCCGAGATGAAAGTGGCGTACGTCACATGCATGACCCGGGTGTCCGCGGGCACACGATGCACACCCCCCACGGG
>NZ_JAELVH010000653.1 GCF_019399235.1 Streptomyces poriferorum
CCCCCGTGTTTCCCCCGTGGTCCCCCGGTTGGTGCTGACAGGATCGTGTCATCTACAGCTGGTCGGCCGCATTGCCGGAACCCGGCAATCTTTCTCCGTGCTCGATGCCGGGCACCGGCATGCGCGCGTATGCGTTGTGTAAATATCAGTGACGCATCAGGAGTGGAGGCGGGGCGTGGCGGAACCGGTGATTCCCGACAGTTTTCTGGAGGGCTACGCCCAGATCCTGGGCGAGGTCGCCGTCTCCGGCCGTCGGCTCACCCGGGAGGAGCTCGACACCCGCCGCACCCTCGGCAGGCAGGCGGCCGAGGCCGGACACCAGCTGCGCGCCCTGGTCCGGATGCATCTGGCCGAGACCCGCGCCACCTGGCCGTCCGCCGTCCCCGGAGCGACGGCGGCCGCCACCGCCG
>NZ_JAELVH010000654.1 GCF_019399235.1 Streptomyces poriferorum
CTTCGGCACGTTCTACGACCCCGACAACCTCCGCTTCGGCCCGATCCTGGCCTGCAACGAGGAGCGCCTCGCCCCCGGCGCCGGTTTCGAGGAGCACCCGCACAGCCACACCGAGATCGTCACCTGGGTCGTGGAGGGGGAGCTGACCCACCGGGACTCGGCCGGTCACGCCACGGTCGTGCGGCCCGGTGACGTCCAGCACCTCAGCGCGGCCTCCGGCGTCCGCCACGTCGAACGCAACGACGGAGAGACGCCGTTGACGTTCCTCCAGATGTGGCTCGCGCCCCTGGAGCCGGGCGGCGACCCCTCGTACACGACCGTCCCCGGCATCGCCGACTCCACCCCGTACGCCCTGCCGGAGGCGGGCGCGATGCTCCATGTGCGCCGGCTGGCCGAGGGCGAGCGCACGG
>NZ_JAELVH010000655.1 GCF_019399235.1 Streptomyces poriferorum
CCCGCCGACCCTGGAGATGCTGGACGGCCTCGGCGTGGCCGACGCCCTCGTCGCCCGGGGCCTGATCGCCCGTACGTTCCAGTACCGGGACCGTCGCACCGGGCCGGTCGCCGAACTCGACCTCGCCGTGCTGAGCGAGGACACCCCGTACCCCTACCGGGTGCAGTGCGAACAGAACAAACTGACACCCCTGCTGGCAGACGCACTCGCCGAATTCCCAGGAGCCGAACTGCGCTTCGGATGCAAGGTGGCCGACGTCCGGCAGGACGACAGCTCGGTGACCGCCGTCCTCGACGACGGGCGCATCGTACGCGGGAGTCATCTGCTGGCCGCCGACGGCGCCCACTCCGCCGTGCGGCACTCCCTGGGCGTCGGCTTCGAGGGNATGACCTACCCGGAACGCTTCCTCGTCGCCTCCCTGGACGCGGACCTCACCACCGAACTGCCCGGCCTGGCACCGATCGCCTACGTGCTGGACCCCGACGAGTGGCTGGTGCTGCTGCGGACCCCGGACCACTGGCGGATCCTGCTTCCCACCCCGGACGGAACCTCGGACGAGGCTGAACTCGCGCGCCTGGAAGAACGGTTGGCCAGGCTTCGGGCCGACATGGGCGTGGCTGGGCCCTGGCGGGTGGCGCATGCCAGTCTCTACCGGGTGCACCAGCGGGTCGCCGCCGGCTTCCGGCGCGGGCGGGTGCTGCTGTGCGGTGACGCCGCGCACGAGGGCCGCCAGGGGGGTGGCGAGGAGAACCGCGTCATGGATGCCGCTGTTCATACCCATACCGCCGAGCGGATTGTTGACGTGCGCGGCGTCACCGCACAGCA
>NZ_JAELVH010000656.1 GCF_019399235.1 Streptomyces poriferorum
GGCGCACGGCGCGGGGGCAGGAACGGGGGCGGAGGTCGGAGCGGGCACGGGCACAGGCATGGGCGCCTGCACCGACTGGGGCACTCCCGGTGTGAGGCAGCTCGCCCACCACTCGCTGTCGCGGGCGCTGCGGGACCAGAAGGTCCGGAACACCCACCGCACCTCGTCGCCGACGCCGATCGCGCAGCGGACGCGCCGCAGGTGCCCGGCCACGGACAGGGCGGTCAGCGCGGAGGCGATGGCCTGCTGGCCGTAGAGCGGGATCTGTTTGGCGAGGCACTTCACGCTCATCGACGCGCCCTCGGGCAGGTGCTCGATGAACCCGGCGATGTACCGCTCGCGCAAGGGCAGCAGAGCGAAGTCGTCAGGGCGTGCGGGAAGTTGGTCGGGGACGGAACGCTTGCCGTA
>NZ_JAELVH010000657.1 GCF_019399235.1 Streptomyces poriferorum
CCACCAGGCGCCCCGGCCCGACCGGGCGACGACCCAGCTCTCGATGCCGCCCGAGCTGCCCGCGCCACCCGGGCAGCTTCCCGGGCAGGGCCCGGGGGAGCGGGGCCAGAGGGGCCGCGGGGATACCGGCCGGCTGCCCCTGCCCGGGAAGCTGCCCGGGTGGCGCGGGCAGCTCGGGCGGCATCGAGAGCTGGGTCGTCGCCCGGTCGGGCCGGGGCGCCTGGTGGTCGATGACCCCCAACTGCGCGGTGCTGGTGTCGCGGTGGGGCGTGAAGGACGCGGGCGGGGAGGCGGGGTCCTGCGGAGTGTCCTCGGAGGCGGCGGGGACCGCGTCCTGTACGTCGGGGGCGTCCGCCGCGGCCACCACGCCCTCGGCCGGCGCGTCGACCACGGCCACCGCGGGC
>NZ_JAELVH010000658.1 GCF_019399235.1 Streptomyces poriferorum
GACCTTGTGTGCGTCGTAGCCGGCCAGATCGCTTTCAACTTCGGCTCGGGCAACGGGCTTGGGTGGTGCTGCCGCCGCGGCAGCCCCTTTCCGGAGGTGCCTACAGGTCGCAGTGCCGCTTCCGGATGGCTCCCCTGAGGTCTTCGACGGCGGACAGGGCGGCACGTTCACAGCCGCCGTCGATTGCTTCCAGAGTGGCGGCCGCGGCCTCACGGATGTGGTGGGGAATCCCCTCGGCGGCCGTGAGCCGGTAGGCCTCCTCGCGGCGCGCGATGCACTCCGCAGGGTCCACGGCGCCAGGGCCGGACAGCGGAAACACGGAGTGCTTGTAAGCATGAATGCCCAGCATCATCGTGTCCGCGGCACCGTCGCCGTGCCCAGGGGCGCCCGTCCCGGCCGCCCG
>NZ_JAELVH010000659.1 GCF_019399235.1 Streptomyces poriferorum
TCCCCGACCTGCGCCTCTACATCCTGGACAGCGCCCTCCAGCCCACCGCCCCCGGCGTCCCCGGCGAGATGTACGTCGCAGGCGCGGGTCTGGCCCGCGGCTACCTCAACCGGCCCGCCCTGTCCGCGGAGCGCTTCGTCGCCGACCCCTACGGCCCGGCCGGGACCCGCATGTACCGCAGCGGTGACCTCGCCCGCTGGACCACCGACGGTGAGATCGAATACCTCGGCCGCGCCGACCACCAGGTCAAGATCCGCGGCTTCCGCATCGAACTCGGCGAGATCGAAACCGTCCTCACCACCCTGCCCGGCGTCGCCCAGGCAGCTGTCATCGTCCGCGACGACCGCCTCATCGCCTACCTCACCGGCACCCCAGACACCACCGCTGTACGTGCCGAACTGAC
>NZ_JAELVH010000065.1 GCF_019399235.1 Streptomyces poriferorum
TCCCCAACCTGGCCGCGCGCTCACTGGCGGGCCGGCGCGCGGCCAGGTTGGGGACGTAGTCCAGTTCCTCGATGGCGCGTTGCACGGCGCGGCGTGTCGACGCCTTGACGCCCGACGCGTTGTTGATCACCCGGGAGACCGTGCCCCGCCCCACTCCGGCAAGCGCGGCCACTTCCTCCAGCGTCGGTGTGCCGGAACCTCGCTTCAGCATGCTCCCACCCCCAAGAGATCCGATCTTACGGCCCGGCGGGTGTCCGGCCCGGAAAACGGCGGAGAAGAGGCGGACCGCGCAACGATGCCGGGAAGGCGGGGACTTGTGAGGAAGCGCTGCTGGAGTCCGTGACCGCGCCACGGCCGCAGACGCCCGGCGCGTCCCCGCCGGAGCGGTCCGCGTCACTGCCGGGCCGGCGATCGTGGGTCGGGCTCCGCCGCCCCCGAACGCGGCAACGGTGGCGAATCCTGTCCAACGGCTTGACGGCGCGTCTCGCGTCCCCCGAGATTGGGAGCGCTCCCAACTCCGTTGCGTCCCACCGGACTCGGCGTCATGGAGCGATCGGGCCTGCGGGACGACCGCGCGACGACGACTGGCCGACCCGGCCCATGTCGAGGCCGCTTCCATCCACCAGCGGGACCGGCGTTCCGCGGCCGACGCCCTTCGGGAGCGCTCCCGTCCCGCCGATTCCCTTCGTACGAGGAGGACTGCTGTGAAACGCCTTCTGGCTCTACTGGCGACCTGCGCGACGATCCTGGGCCTCACGGCCCTGTACGGCCCCCAGGCGGTGGCTGCCGCCGGATGCAAGGTCGACTACACGGTCACCAGCCAGTGGCAGGGCGGCTTCCAGGCCGGTGTGAAGATCACCAACCTGGGTGCGCCGGTCTCCGGCTGGACGCTCGACATCGCCATGCCGGACGCCGGGCAGAAGCTCGTCCAGGGGTGGAACGCCACCTGGTCGCAGTCCGGTTCCACGGTCACCGCCGTCGGCGTCGACTGGAACCGCGCGCTGAACACGGGAGCGGCGGCCGAGGTGGGTCTGGTGGGTTCCTTCACGGGTGCCAACCCGAAGCCGACGGCGTTCAGGCTCAACGGCGTCGCCTGCACCGGCTCCGTCGGCGGGACCCCGTCGCCCGACCCCGACCCCGAGCCGGGTGACGACGGCACCCCCGTGGGCATCAACGGACAGGTCCACGTCTGCGGCGTCCACCTGTGCAATCAGTACGACCGTCCCGTGCAGCTGCGGGGGATGAGCACGCACGGCATCCAGTGGTTCAGCCAGTGCTACAACAACGCGTCCGTGGACGCGCTGGCGAACGACTGGAAGGCGGACCTGCTGCGCGTCGCGATGTATGTGCAGGAGGACGGTTACGAGACCGACCCCGCGGGATTCACCAGCCGTGTGAACGGCCTCGTCGACATGGCCGAAGCGCGGGGCATGTACGCGCTGATCGACTTCCACACCCTGACGCCGGGCGACCCGAACTACAACCTCGACCGCGCCAAGACGTTCTTCGCCTCCGTCGCGGCCCGCAACGCCGGCAAGAAGAACGTGATCTACGAGATCGCCAACGAGCCCAACGGCGTGAGCTGGACGGCCATCAAGAACTATGCCGAACAGGTCATCCCGGTGATCCGTGCCGCCGACCCGGACGCCGTCGTCATCGTCGGTACCCGCGGCTGGTCGTCCCTGGGTGTTTCGGACGGGTCCAGTGAGAGCGAGGTCGTCAGCAACCCCGTCAACGCCACCAACATCATGTACGCGTTCCACTTCTACGCCGCGAGCCACAAGGACTCCTACCGTTCCGCAGTGAGCCGGGCGTCCTCCCGACTTCCCCTCTTCGTGACCGAGTTCGGAACGGTGAGTGCCACCGGTGGCGGGGCGCTGGACCGGGCGAGCAGCACGGCCTGGCTGGACCTGCTCGACCAGCTCAAGATCGGCTACGCGAACTGGACCTACTCGGACGCCCCCGAGAGCAGCGCTGCGCTCCAGCCCGGTACCTGCGACGGCAGTGACTACAGCAGCAGTGGTGTGCTGACCGAGTCGGGGACGCTGCTCAAGAGCAGGATCAGCACCCCGGACAACTTCCCCACCAGCTGACTCCGGCGGGGCTCCGGCCGTGCCGGAGCCCCGCCCGTGGCTGCCCCCGTCCGCGTAGCATTCGGGCCATGACGCCGACCGGGAGCGGAGGCGGCGACCCGGCCGCCTGGGATGTCGCACGTCCCCGGCGGCCGGGTCGGGTCGCCGGGGCCGACATGGCCGGCTTCGGTGTCCCCGGCCGGCTGGCGGGCGGCCTGCGGGTGGTCCCGCACCCGGCCGTGATGCTGGTCCTCGAGGTCGGTGCGTGCCGGGCCGTCGTGGACGACGGCGCGGGACGGCGGCACCGGGGGAGTGTCGTCGCCGGGCCGTGGGGCTCGCAGGTGGAGTGCGTGCAGGTGCGCCTGTCGCCGGTGGTCGCACGCGCGGTACTGGGCGTGTCCCCCGTTGACGTGGCCGGTGGGATGGCCGTCCTCGACGACCTGTGGGGACGGGACGCGGCAAGGGTTCGTGAGCAGTTGGGCGAAGCCTCCTCGTGGGAGGAGCGCTTCGCGCTGACGGACGCGTTGCTCGCCCGACGGTGCGACGTGAGGTCGTCGGTGGATCCCGAAGTGGCCCGGGCCTGGGACCGGATCGTCGCCTGCCGCGGTCTCGTCCGGATCGGCGCGCTGGCGGAGGAGCTCGGATGGAGCCGCAAGCGGCTGTGGTCGCGGTTCCACGCGCAGATCGGCATGCCGCCCAAGCGCGCCGCCCAGCTGGTCCGGTTCGACCATGCCGCCCACCGGCTGGTCGCGGGTGAAGGCGCGGCCCGAGTCGCCTCGGAAGGCGGCTACTTCGACCAGTCACATCTGCATCGGGATGTCATGGCCTTCACCGGACTCACACCGGCGACCGTGGCCGGCGAGCCGTTCCTGACCATTGACGACACCGCGTGGCCGGCCCCGGAACGAACGCCGAATCGTGGCCCGGTGTCCCGGCCCGGTCAGTTTCCGGCCGGGGGCGGCGGATTCACGGCGACGCCTTTGAAGAACGTGTAGTGGAACGTTCCGTCGTCCTCGGCGGTGCGGCACAGGTCGGCGATCCCCTGCTCCCACTCGGCCGTGGTGGTGAGGGAGGCGGCCAGCGCCTTGTCACGAACGGACGCGACCATGGCGATGAAGGTATTGCGGGTGAAGCCTTCGACCAGGGCGGGCAGGGTCCCGTCGGCATAGACCGTGAGCGGCCGGACCGCGACCTCGTCGTATCCGGCGCCGGCCAGCAGCGGCTGGACCTGCCGGCCGAGCTGCGCGTCGCCTCCGGCCGCCGCCTGAAGACGAACCTGGCAGTTGATCGCGGCGCGGGCGAACGCGCTGTCGGGGTGGAAGAACGCCGACCCGTGGTCCCCCTCGATCACGGTGATGGTGCCCCCGGGCCGCAGCACACGCCGCAGTCCGGTCAGCGCCCCACGGGGATCCGGCAGATGTTCCAGGACGAAGCACACGAAGACGTGGTCGAACTCCGCGTCCGCGAAGGGCAGGTCGTACACGTCGGCGTTGCGCCATTCCACCCGCGCGTGGGGCGCGGACCCCGCGACGCGGGTGCGGGCGCGCGCGAGGGACTCCTCGGACCGGTCGACCGCGACGATGTGCGCCCGGGGGCTCGACCGGAGCAGATGGACGGTCTGGGCGCCGATCCCGCATCCGAGCTCCAGGACCCGGCTGCCCGCTGGGTAGGCCGTGCCGGAGTGCAGCAACTGGGCCAGGGTGTCCGCCTGGTCGCCCAACCGCCGTCCCTCACGCGGCGAGTAGCCATGCACGTAGTCGCCCGCCGGGACAGGGGCGGGAGGGGGCGTAGCTGTGTTCATGGCCCCACTCTGTTGCCACAATGGTCCGATGAACAGATCCAATGAGGGTGCTCCGGGCAGGTCCATAACACCTGGGGCCGACTTCCTTCATCTGGCCATCGACGAGGCTCCGGGGGGCGGGAAGGCCGACTGGCTGGCCCGGCAGATCCGGCGCGCGCTGGCCGACGGCCGCCTGCCGGTGGGCAGCAGGCTGCCGGCCACCCGGGTCCTGGCCGTGGAACTGGGCGTATCGCGCGGCGTGGTCACCGAGGCTTACCAACGCCTGGTCGAGGACGGGCACTTGGCCGGACGAGGACGGAACGGAACGATCGTGGTCGGTGCCCCCACGCCGGTGACGAGGGCGGCCGGGTCCGCCACACCGGCCGGCCCGCCGTCACCGCGTTCCGTGTTCACCTCGGCGCCCGGCACCGAGATATTTGACACGATGCGCAGGGCCCGGGCCCGCATCGACCTCTCCCCGGGACTCCCCGACCTCGCCGCGTTCCCGCGAGCGGCGTGGCTGCGTACCGAACGCCGCGTCCTCGACCACCTCGCGGCATCCGGCCTCGGCTACGGAGACCCACGCGGTACGCCGGCACTCCGTCTGGCCATCGCGCACTGGATCGCCCGGAACCGCGGTATCAGGGCGGACCCCGACGAGGTCCTCATCGTCGCGGGCACCGCCCAGACGCTCACGCTCCTCGGACGGGTGCTGCGCGACGAGGGCGTCTGCGCGATAGCCGTGGAGGACCCCGGCTCCCTCGGAGCCCGTCAGCATCTGCACAACTGCCGGCTGGACACCCCGCCCGTCGCCGTCGACTCCGAAGGCGTACGCGTCGATGAGCTGCGCGCCACGGGTGCGGCGGCCGTACTCCTCACGCCCGCCCACCAGTTCCCCACCGGCGTGGTCCTCCGGGGCAGCCGGCGCAGCGAACTGACGCGCTGGGCCCGCGAAGACGGTGGACTGATCATCGAGGACGACTACGATGCCGAGCACCGCTACGACCGGACCCCGGTGCCCGCACTGCGGTCCGTGCTCCCCGAGCACGTCTTCTACGCCGGAAGCGTCTCGAAGCTCCTCGCACCGGCCCTGCGCATCGGATGGGTCCTCGCACCGCCGAAGTACCGCGACGCGCTGGTGGACGCCAAACGGTTCGCCGACCTCGGCAACGCGGCCCTGCCGCAACTCGTACTGGCCCGGTTCATGGAATCAGGTGCGATGGAACGCCAGCTGCGCCACCTGCGCAGGCACCACCGCCGCCGCCGGGACGCCATGATCGAAGCCATCGGTGCCCACCTGCCGGGCGCGACCGTGCACGGCGCCGCGGCCGGTCTGCACCTGACCATCACCTTCGACGCCGAGTTCGCCGACACGGAGCTCGCGGCCATGGCGCTGGCCCGTGACGTCAAGGTGCACCCCTTGTCCTGGCACAGCCAGCGGCCCCACCGCCCGGGACTGGTCCTGGGCTACGCCGCGAGCACACCCGCGGACATCGCCGAAGGAGTGGCGGTACTCGGCGAAGTACTGCGGCACGGTGGTGCCCGCCCCGGAGTGTGACGCCCGCGTCACAGGGGCCAGGGGTCGGCCCGGCGGCCCAGCACGGGCAGGGCCAGGGCGACCCCCTCGGATGCGGCTTTCCGGGTCAGGAAGTCCATGGTGGCCGTGAAGTCGTCGAGGAAGGCACGGAACGGCCGCAGAGGGCGGTCCAGCGGGCGGAAGAAGTCGTCCCAGTGGACGGGGACGACGCGCCGGGCGCCCGTGGCCGTGACCAGCCGGGCCCAGTACTCCTCCCGGAACGCCTCGTCCTGCCTGCCGAGCGCGCCGACCCCCAGGTACACGGTGTCGGCGCCGTACCCGTCGAGGGCGCCGGGAAGGCTGTGCGCGCTGGCATGGACGAGGAGTCGGCGTCCGCCGTGCCGGACGTGCAGGGTGTAGCAGTCGCCCGTCCGGTAGTCCGTGGCGCGGACCGGGAGCCGCAACGGCCGGTCGATCCGGCCGGGTGCGAGGTCGCCCGGGCTGTGCCGGGCGGGCAGGGCCGTGAGTGTGAGGCGCCCGATGGTGAACGGCTCGCCGGTGACGACCGGTTGGAAGCGGTCGTCCGGAAATCCCTGCCCGAGCGCGATGTTGCGGGTGGACGGGGAGCCGATGAGCCGGGCGCCCGTCGTGGCGGCCACCTCGGGCGCGTCCAGGGCGTGGTCGTAGTGCGAGTGGACGACGAACACGGCGTCGAGACGGGCGGTTCCGGCCAGCCGCAGGCCGGCATCGATGCGGGCGCGGTCCGGTCGCAGACGGCCGAAGCGCATGCGCAGGAGGCCGGGGCGGCTGAAGAACCCGTCGGTGAGGACGGCGGAGTCGCCGTCGTCGAGCAGGATCGTGGACACGCCGAGGAACACGGTGCGCAGGGCGCCCGGCCCGGGCGGAGCCGGTGACTCGTACAGGTGCTCCCACGGGGCGAGGCGGGGCGCCCGCAGGCCCCGCAGGACGGCGCTCACGCGCGGTCCGCGGCGATCGGTGCCGGTGTCCATGCCTCGCCTCGCTCAGGTGACCTGTCATCCGGCCCGGGTGTCATGACGTCAGTATCCACCTCCCGGCCGTTCCCGGCCCCGGCGCCGGCCTGCCGGCAAGGGGTGGGGGGCCGTCCCGGGGGCGACGGTGCTGGTGAGCGTGGAGAGGCCCTCGACGGTCAGGCTGACGGTGTCGCCCGGCCGCAGGGGAGGCGGCGTCCGCTCGCCGCGCAGGCCCCAGAGTTCCGCGAGGCAGCCGCCGTTGCCGCAGGTCCCCGACCCGAGGACATCGCCCGGCACGACACGGGTGCCGCGGGACGCGTAGGCGGTCATCTCCTCGAACGTCCAGCTCATGTTGGACAGCAGGTCGGTGCCGACCGTCACACCGTTGATCTCCGCGGTGAGCGCCAGCCGCAGGAACCCGTCCACGTCCCGGAACGGCTCCAGTTCGTCGGCGGTGACCAGGTAGGGGCCCAGGGTGGTAGCGGTGTCCTTGCCCTTGCAGGGACCGAGGCCGACCTTCATCTCCGCCGACTGCAGGTCGCGTGCGGACCAGTCGTTGAAGACCGTGTACCCGACGATGTGGTCGCGGGCCTGCTCCGGGGTGAGGTCACGGCCCTCGCGGCCGATGACGGCGCCGACCTCCAGTTCGAAGTCCAGGACCGCCGAGCCGGGTGGCATCGGCACGTCCTGGCCGGGGCCGTAGACCGCGTGCGGGTTGGTGAAGTAGAACGTCGGCGCCGCGTACCACTGCTCGGGCACGCCCGCCACGCCGTCGACGGACCGGCGAACCCCCTCCACGTGTTCCTCGAACGTGACGAAGTCCCGTATGGAGGAAGGCTGGAGAGGCGGAAGCAGACGCACCTGCGACACCTGCGGACCGGCCGGCGCGTCGAGTGCCGCCGCACCCGCGGCGAGCAGTCCGGGAAGGCCGTCGGTCTCCCGGAGCAGCGCGGTGAGCGAGGAGACGCCCGGCAGCGGGAAGAGGGTGCCGTCCTGCTCCACGACGGCCACTCGGTGGCGGTGCTGATGCTCGTAGGAGGCGAAACGCATGACATGGCTCCTGGAAGGCAGGGGGCGGCGTGCGCGGGGTTCCCGCGCACGCCGCCACCGGGGATGGCGTGGATCAGACGGGCGGGGCGACGAACACACCGCGGTCGGGGTCGTTGAACGACTCCTTGGCGACGATCTCGTTCATCGCGTTGGCCGTGCCCCACTGGTCGGTGACCTCGGGCTGCGAGAAGTCGTAGACGTGCGGGTGCCAGGTGTCCTCGTCGAGGTTCTCCAACTCCGTCGTGTACTCCACGGTGTTGCCGTGCGGGTCGAGGAAGTACGTGAAGGTGTTGTCGCCCGCCAGGTGCCGGCCCGGGCCCCAGATCTTCTTGAAGCCGGCCCGCATGACCCGGCCGGAGCCGCGCATGTACTCGTCGATGCCGCGCATCTCGAAGGAGACGTGGTGCAGGGCGGTGTGCGGACCCTGGGCGATGGCCATCGAGTGGTGCTGGTTGCTGATCCGCATGAAATGCATGACCTCGCCCATGTGCGGGGAACTGAGCGTGTCGGAGAGCGCGAAGCCGAGGTGGCGCTCGTACCACTCCCGAGTGCGGTTCAGGTCCGGGGAGTTGAGGACGACGTGGGACAGCTTGACCGGGATGGCCTCCTTCTCCTCGATCTTCCTGTGCTGCCGGACGTCGACATCGGCGGAGACCTCGATGGTGCGCCCGTCGACGTCGAAGAAGCGGAAGCCGTACCCACCGCCCGGGGTGTCCACCTTCCCGGGCCGGCTGATGAGTTCCACACCGCCGGCCAGCAGCCGCTCGGCGAGCGTGTCCACGTCGGCCGGGTTCGCGGCGCCGTACGAGACGAGGTCGAGACGCTTCTCCTCGGCCCTGCGCAGCCGTACGACGTAACTCTCGGGCGAGCCCTCGGCGGCGAGGAACGAGATCCCGGAGTCCTCGGCGACCTTGGTCAGGCCCCACACCCCGGCGTAGAAGTCGAGCTGCTTTTCGTAGTCGGGTACGGCCAGGTCCACGTGGCGCAGATGAGTGAGCAGGCGCATGAGGTCAGTCCTTCCGGAGGAGGGCGGCGGCGTTGCCGCCCCGGACGGCGTGGAAATCGGAATCGGTGAGCCGTGCGGCGCGCAGTGCGCCGACCGGGTCCTCGCTGCCCATGTCGAACGGGAAGTCCGAGCCGAGCAGCACCCGGTCGGCCCCGGCGACGCGGACCAGCTCCCGCAACACGTGCGGGTCGTGGACGAGCGAGTCGAAGTACAGGCGCCTGAGGTAGCTGCTGGGCAGGTGGGCGCAGCCTGCTCCGGCGTCGGAGCGCGTGGACCAGGCGTGGTCGGAGCGGCCGATGTGGGTGGGCAGATAGCCGCCGCCGTGCGCCGCGATCACCTTCAGCCCCGGGTGGCGGTCGAGCACCCCCGAGAAGATGAGGTGGGAGAGCGCGACCGCGTTCTCCGTGGGCTGGCCGACGGTGTTGGACAGGTACCACCGGTCCAGGCGCTCGTCGAGCGTGCACCCGAAGGGATGCAGGAACAGCACCGCGCCGCTCTCCTCCGCCCGGGCCCACAGCGGTTCGTACGCCGGGTCGGACAGCTCGCGCCCCGGTGCGTGACTGGAGATTTCCACACCGAGCAGCCCGTGTCCCAGGGCGTCGTCGAGGGCTTCGACGGCCTGCTCCGGGTGCTGGAGCGGTACGAGCCCCAGCCCGCTCAGCCGGTCCGGAGCCGCAGCGCAGTGTGCCGCGGTGGCCTCGTTGGCCAGCCGCCAGACCTTCTCCGCGGTCTGCTCGTCGCTCCAGTAGTGGTAGTGCGACGGGGACGGGCTGACCAGTTGTACATCGACACCCTGCCGGTCCATCGCCGCGAGGCGTACGGCGACGTCCGTCATCGCCGGGATGCGTGCGCGGACCATCGGCCCGTTCACGGCGAGGGCCTCGGCACCGTTGCGCCGGGCGTCGAGTTCCCTGGCTCCGGCCAGCCCGGGCAGACCGGCCACCAGGGCCTCGATCTCGGGGAGCAGGACGTGCGCGTGCACATCGATGGTGGGCACGGTCACGGCAGCTCCCGGAGCATCGTCATGGTGCGGCCCATCAGGCCGGGTACGTCGGCGTCGCGCACCCCGTCCAGCTGCCACTGCCCGATCTGCACGGACGCCTCGACCACCGGGCGGACCCGGGCGATCCGTCGCTCGTAGTACGCCTGGAACAGCGTGTCGTCCCAGGTGTCCGAGCCGGTCAGCGCCTGGGCGAGGACCCACGCGTCCTCCAGCGACAGGGCGGCGCCCTGGGCGAGCGTGGGCGGGCAGCAGTGCGCCGCGTCGCCGATGAGCACGACCCGGCCGCGATGCCAGGACCCCTCCACCAGCATCCGGTCGAACCAGGTGTAGTTGACGTCGGCCGGGTCGGTGATGTGCCGGGTGATCTCCGGCCAGAAGCCGCCGTAGGAGGAGGCCAGCCGGCGCATCTCGTCCGCGTACGACTCCGGCGGGATCGAGGCACGGTCGCGGTTGGCCTCGACGACGTAGGCGTACAAAGTGCTGTCGCTGGTGGGGCAGTATCCGGCGATGTACGCCGATCCGCCGTAGGCGAGGTCGGTGCGGGTCACGCCGGCGGGGCGGGGGGCGGCGATCCGCCAGATGGCCATGCCGGTCGGCTCGGGCTTCGCCGTGATGCCGAGCGAGGCGCGCGTGGTCGAGCCCAGCCCGTCCGCGGCGATCACCAGGTCGTACCGGCCGTCGGAACCGTCACTGAAGCGGACGCGGACACCGTCGGCGTCCTGGTCCAGGATCTCGGCGGTGATACCCAGGCGGACGGACGCGCCGCTCGTGCGCACGGCCTCGATCAGGATGCGCTGGAGCTGCGGCCGCTGCATGCCGACGGTGGCGGGGAGGTCGTCGCCGCCGCTGCGGATGTCGTCCTGGACATGGAGCACGGTGCCGTCGGGTGCGGTGATGCCGACCGATCCGAAGCCGTAGCCGGACGCCTCGACCTGCTCCCAGACGCCCAGCTCGCGCAGCACCCGCAGGGCGTTGCCCTGGAGGGTGATGCCCGATCCGGCGGTGGCGTTCCAGTCGTCCCTGGCCTCGATCAGGTGCACCTCGACACCGGCGCGGCGCAGCAGGAGCGTGACGGCGTTTCCGGCCGCGCCGCCCCCGATCACGAGGACCCTGCGGTCCTCGTTGCGGGCTTCAATCATGGGGAACTCCCTTGTTCCTGAGGCTACTTGACGGCGATCGGGTTGACGGGCGATCCGACTGCGCCGGTGATGGGGAGAGGGGCGGCGGTGAGCCAGAACGCGTACACGCCGTCGGCCGCGCAGTCCTCGGCGAGCGCGTCCAGGTCCCACATCTCGCCGATCAGCAGCCCCATGTTGGGGATGGCGACCTGGTGCAGGGGCTGGAAGGCGTGCTCGAACTCGTTGGGCCGGACCTCGAAGCCCCAGGTGTCGGTGGCGACGGCGGCGATCTCGCTGCCGTGCAGCCAGCCGGCGGTGGTGAACGAAAGCCCGGGTGCCGGACCGCCGGCGTACTCGCCCCAGCCCTCGCGGCGGGCCCGGCTGAGCTGCCCGGTGCGCACCAGGACGATGTCACCCCGGCCGACGGCGACACCTTGGGCCTCGGCGGTCGCGGTCAGGTGTTCCCCGGTGATCGCGAAACCGTCGGGCAGCTCGCCGCCGTCCCCGATGACACGGCCCACGTCCAGCAGCACGCCGCGCCCGGCGACGTGCGGGGCCATGTGCTCGATGCCGGTGACCAGGTCTCCCTCGGAGGTGACGACCTTGTCGGCCGGCCTGCCGTTCCACGCCTTGCCGTGGTCGAAGATGTGGCCGAGCCCGTCCCATTGCGTGGAGCACTGCAACGGCATCGCGATGACGTCGTCGGCACCCCCCAGGCCGTGCGGGAAGCCCTGGAGCCCGAGGGCCGCGTCGGTGCCGGTGTCGAGCATGGTGTGCACCGGGTTGGTGCGCCGGCGCCAGCCCTTCTGCGGCCCGTCCATGTCGAACCGCTGGGAGAGGGAGAAACTGGCGCCCCGCCGCACGAGTGCCGCGCCTTCGCGGCGCTTGGCCTCGTCGAGGAAGTTGAGGGTGCCCAGTACGTCATCCTCGCCCCAACGCCCCCAGTTGGAGTACGCCTTCGCGGCCCGGGCGATCGAGGCCTCGGGGTCATGGCGGTCGAAGGTCACGAGGCGTCCTCCGCGACACAGCGTGTGCGCTGGGCGCCGAGACCCGTGACGGAACCGTCCATGACGTCCCCGTCGCGCAGCAGCCGGCCCCAGTGCATGCCGTTGCCGGCCGGGGAACCGGTCAGGACCAGGTCGCCGGGCAGCAGCCGGGCGCTCTGCGAGGCGTATGACACCATGCGTGCCACGTCGAAGATCATGTCCTCGGTGGACTCGTCCTGCATGGTCTCGCCGTTCAGCTTCAGCACGAGGCGCAGGTCACCGGGGTCGGCGACCGACGCGGCGGGCACGATCCAGGGGCCGAGCGGGGTGAAGCCGGGCGCGTTCTTGCTGCGCAGCCAGTCCGTACCGATCTGCGGCATGTCGCGGCGGAAGACGGTGGCGCGGTCGGTCAGGTCGTTGGCGATCGTGTATCCGGCGACGTACTCCAGCGCCTCCTCCTCGGACACCTGGTGGGCGGCGCGGCCGATGACCACCGCCACCTCCAGTTCCCAGTCGGGCTTCTCGGCCCATGAGGGAAGAGTGACGTCGTCGTACGGGCCCGTGATCGCGCTCGGCAGGCCGATGAAGACGTACGGAAGGTCCTCGGCCGCCCGGCGGTCCATGATCTCCGCGGCCTCGGCGCGCCGCTCCTGTTCGGACCGGCCGTCGGCCGGGTCGCCGTGCGCGACATGCAGGTCGATGACGTGCTGACGGTAGTTGGCGCCGGACTGGAACACCTGACGCGGCTCGACCGGTGCGTGCACCCGGAAGTCCTCCAACGGCCTGAGCCCGGAGCCCTGGTCGGCCAGCGCGGCCAGTCGGGGTGCGGCGGTGTCCCAGATGTCCAGCAGGCCGCGGACGGTAAGGCGCGGGTCGCCGAAGGCCGCGCGCAGGTCGAGTACCCGGGCGGCCGCCGTGACGAGCGCGGGGAATCGCACTCCGTCCGGTTCCGACAGCGTGGCGATGGCGAACGGTCCGGCGAACAGCGCGGACGCGGATTCAGGTTTCACGAACATGTCCTCCTGATTGCGATGCGACCAATCTGTCCCAGCAGGCCACGATCAGGGAAATCGATTCTGTGGATGATTGGCATCCATAGTGTTTATAGTCGCCGTCCGCATTCGCCTGTGTGAGACGGACAGCCTCGGTCGGCCCCGGCCGGCCCCGGGTCCTGTGCGGGATCACAACTTCCCTCGGAACAGAGGTAATTCCGGACTTCGAGGCTGGGGCGGGGCCGAAGTTTCGTACGCTGCGGAAGTCGGACAGGTCACGGAGGGGGACTCCCATGTCGTTGCGCAAGGGTGCCAACACGCCGGTGCAGAGTGCCCGTGTGAGGGTGGAGTTCGGGTGGCGCCAAGGCCCCGGCGTTCCTGATGTGGACGTGTCGGCTCTCCTGCTGACGGCAGCCGGCAAGGTGCGCTCCGACGACGACTTCGTGTTCTACAACCAGCCCGTTCACCCCAGCGGAGCCGTCCGCCATGAAGGAAGGCGCCAGGACGGTGGCGGTGCGGTCGAGACGATCGACGTCGCCCTCTCGGCGGTGGAGCAGGACATCGGGACCGTCGTGGTCGCCGCATCCACGGAGGGTACGTTCGGCCAGGTGCCCGGACTGTTCGTGCGCGTGCTCGACGCGGTGAGCGGTGCCGAGACGGCGCGGTTCGACGCCACGGACGCCACGACGGAGACCGCGTTCGTGCTCGGGGAGCTGTACCGGCGCAACGGCGCGTGGAAGTTCCGGGCGGTGGGCCAGGGGTACGACTCCGGCCTGGCGGGGCTCGCTACCGATTTCGGGATCAGCGTCGACGAGCCCGCGCCGCCTGTGCCTTCGCCGGTGTCGCTGCCGCGGCCCGCCGCACCCGCACCACTTGCTTCGCCTTCACCTCCTCCGCCGGTGTCCGTCCCCGCCCAGCCCGTGAGTCTCTCGAAGATCACACTGACGAAGACGGCGCCTTCGGTGTCGTTGACCAAGCAGGGGGCGACCTCGGGAGGGATGCGGGTCAACCTCTCGTGGAGCGCTCGCCGGCCACCGCGCGGCTGGATGAGGAAGGGCGAGGAGGCGGTCCGGCTGGAGGACGTCGACCTGGACCTCTCCTGTCTGTGGGAGCTCCGGAACGGGGCGACGGGGATCGTCCACCCCATCAACAACCAGTTCGGCTCGTTCGAGCAGCCGCCGTACGTCCAACTCGACCAGGACGACCGGACGGGCACGAGCGACACCGGCGAGAACCTGATGATCAACCTTGATCACGCCGCCGAGATCAAGCGTCTTCTGGTGTTCGTGGTCATCTACGCCGGGGCGTCGAGCTTCGCGGGGCTGCACGGCGTCGCCACGTTGTATCCGCCCGTCGGCCCGCCGATCGAGATGCTCCTCGACGAATGTACCGTTCCTTCCCAGGTGGCCGCGATCGCGCTGATCGAGAACAACGGCGGGGAGCTGATCGTCCGTCGGGAGGCGAAGTACCTGTTGCCGCCGCCCGGCATCTTCAAGCAGCAGGCCGCGGATCTCGAGTACGGCTGGGGGCTGACGTGGCAGGGGGCGAGCAAGGACTGACCGGGCCGCGCCCCACCGCATCGTCGGGGGCGTTCCGGGCCGGTTCGGCAGTCCGGAGTAGACAGTGTCTATCGTGCGCTGGTAGACACTGTCTACATGGAACCTGAGAGCTCTCTGCGGGAACGGCTGATCGACGTCGGCGTGGACGTCGTCATGACCGACGGACCCGCTTCCCTGGGGCTGCGCGAGATCGCCCGCCGCGCGGGGGTCTCCCACGGGGCGCCACGCCGGTACTTCCCTACGCACCACGCCCTGCTCTCGGCGATCGCGCGACGGGGCTTCGCGGACCTCGCCTCCCGGTTCGAGGCGGCAGCGGACGAGGATGCGCCGCCGCGGGACCGGCTGCGGACGCTCGCACGGACCTATCTCCGCTACGCCTCGGAACACCGCGGCATGTTCGAGCTGATGTTCCGTCATGACCTGCTGGACAGCGAGACGCAGCACTCGGACCTGCCCCCGCTGCGCGAGTCGACCCTGCCGCTGTTCTCGCACCTCGTCGAGCTGGTGGCGCGCCACGCGGCGGAGCGCACGACGGCCGGGCCCGCCGCGCCTCCCGCCGTCGCCGCGGCTGCCCTGTGGACCAATCTGCACGGCGTCGCCCAGTTGGGGGCCTGGGGCAGTCTGCAACTCGCCCTGAACGCCGCTTCCCCGGGTGCCGCTCCCGATGACGGCCCGGTCGACCCGCTCGACCGGCTCCTCATGGTGGTGCTCGACGCCCATCTCGGTCCGGTGAACGCGTGACGGGGGCCGGACGACCGCGCATCGCGCTGCTGGCCGCCGTGGCCGGAGCGATGATCGTCGCGCTGGACGGCACCGTGCTGCTCGTGGCGCAGCCCGACCTGCAACGTGATCTCGGGGCGACCGTGGCACAGGTGCAGTGGACCAGCACCGGCTACCTCCTGGCCGTCGCCGCGTTCCTCGTCATCGCGGGGCGCCTGGGGGACAGGTACGGCCACCAGCGCCTCCTGTTCGTAGGCGTCCTCGGCTTCGGCGCGGCGTCGGCGGGCATCGCCTTCGCACCGGGACCGGGCTGGGTGATCGTCCTGCGCATCGCACAAGGCGTGTTCGGGGCACTCCTGCAACCGGCCACGCTCGCCCTGCTGAGGCTCGTGTACCCGCCCGGCCGGCTCGGCGCGGCGGTCGCCCTTCGGACCAGCGCGATCGGGGTGGCGGCGGGGACCGGCCCACTGCTCGGGGGCTTCCTCGTCGCGCATCTGGGCTGGCGGGCCGTGTTCCTGGTCAACGTCCCCGTCGCGCTCACCATCGCCGCGCTCACCCTGGCGGTGCGGGTGCCGGCGATGCCACGGGCCCGAAGCGGGAGGACCGACCTCGTCACCGCGGCGCTCTTCGCAGCGGTTCTCGCCGTGCTGGTCCACAGCCTGGCCGGAGTTCCGGAGCGCGGATGGGCAGCGCCGCGGACTCTCCTCGGACTTGTTCTCGTCGTGTGTCTCGCGGCGGGGCTCGTCATGCGTGAACGCCGCAGCGCAGAGCCCTTCGTGCCGCCTGCCGTGGCGCGGTCGGTGCCGGTGGTCGCCTCGATGGCGATCCTGCTGGTCACCTCGGGCGGAATGTTCGGCGCGCTGTTCGTGTCCACCTTCGTCCTGCAGAACAGCCTCGGGCTCGACCCGCTCACCACCGGCCTGCGGGTGCTTCCGCTGACCGTGCTGATGGTCCTCGGCGCGCCTGCCGCCCACGCGATGCTCCGCCGGTACGGCGCCCGGCGCGCCGCGATCACAGGGCAGGTTCTTGTCGTTCTGGCCATCGTGGGCCTGTCCGCGCTCGGCCCGGCCGGTCCATGGATGATGTGGAGTGCGACGTTCGCCGTGCTCGGTGCCGGCTTCGCCGTCGTGATGGTCACCGCCACCGGGACCGTCGTCGGCGATGCGCCCCCGGGCTACGCGGGGGTCGTCGGCGGACTCAAGCAGACCGCCATGAACGTCGGCCCGACGCTCGGCATCGCCGTGGCGGCCGGCACGATGCCGCTGCATCCGTCCGCCGACGTGCTCCCCGGCGCGGGGCTGTCCGCATCCGGTCCCGTCATGGGCACGGCCCTGCTGGTCCTGGCCGCTCTCGCCGCGCTCGGCCTGCTGCCGGCGTCGCTGCTGCCCTCGCGGCCGGGCCGCGACGCCGGACGAGAGGGACGACGGACTCTGCGACGGAGCCGGGCGCACCCCGAGGGTGCGGCGGTGTCCGGTGCCGGTCGACGGAGGCCGTGACCAGCAGTCTCCGGCGTCGGCAGCCGCGGGACGTGGCGCGGGCCGAAGGCCCGGAATGCCGTGCCCACCGCCGCTGGTCAATCCTGTTGGCGGAGGTCCAGCATGCAGAGGACCTTGTCGTAGCGGAGTTCGCCGACGGCGACGAAGCCCGGCAGGCGGCCGTATTCGGTGAAGCCCAGCGAGCGGTAGAGGCGCAGGGCACCGGTGTTGTCGCCACGGGCATCCAGCGTGAGGACCTCGATGCCCGCCTCCCGGGCGTCAGCGATCAAGGCAGTGGTCAGCGCCCGACCGACGCCACAGCCATGGACAGCGGCATCGACCGCGATCTTCTCCAGGTCGGCGTGGGGCCGGTGGGTCGGCCGGACGTAGCGGAGCCAGTACCCCAGACCGACAAGCCGACCGCCGAGATAAGCGGCACGCAGGGCCGCATCACCGGCCCGAGCGGCGGAGATGACGTGGCCGAGAAGTTCCGCCACCTCATCCCGCGAGGGAGGGGCGACCCAGCCGAGCGCGGCACCTCCACCGACCAGGTCCGCCAGGATCCGGTGGGAGGACTCCGCGAACCGGACCTCCAGCTCCGGATCGGAAGTCAGCGCCAAGGCGTCAAGGACGACGGGTTCTGGGATCGCACCGCTGGTCGTGGCCGGATTCATGACCGGCAGCCTAACCAGCCCGGGGCCGGCAGAGTCCTCCGGCTCGGGCCTCGGCGGCGACCGTCGTCCCGGCCCCGGTGCCGGCTCGGGCCCCGGCCGTGGCCCTGGCCGTCGTCCCGGCGGCACCCGCGCCATCCTCGGATTCGCTCGGCGGGCCCAAGGGGCGGCCGTCGTACGGGAGTCCGAAACCGGAGCGAGGAGTCATCGGTTGATCGCAGGCCGGGGAAAAACGCTTGGACTCGGCCCGCGCAGAGGCGGGACACTGAAGCCCCTCGCCCGCCCCTTTCTCGTACTCACTCCGGCACACCGCCGCGCGCCGTGTGCCGCAGGACCACCCCGGCGAGGGCACTCCACTCGAAACCGAAGCTCCGCGCGGCCGGTGGGGCAAGCGCCTCCTCCCGCAGCAGAACGTGGCGGGCGGCCGCACGACCACACAAGGTTGTTATGGGATCGCCTGAATCGCACGAAGCGCCGGGCAGGGGCTCCGTGCTCCTCGCACTTCGTTACTACGGAAGGGAACTGACCCGCCGAAAACGGCTGACCTTACCCGCGATGCTGATGCCCGCACTGGGCAACATCGGCATCAGCTACGTCGCGCCGCTCGTCGTCGCGAAGCTCGTCGGTCACCTCGCCGGTGACGGAGACGACGACATCGGCTCGATGCTCCCCTACGTTCTCGCCTTCGCCGGCGTGCTGCTGCTCGCGGAGATCTGCTGGCGCGTCGGAGTGCACTTCCTCAACCGCCTCGACGCCCTCGGCATCGAGCACCTGTACGTGCAGGGCATGGACGAGCTCTACGCCAAGGACACCGCGTTCTTCCACGACAACTTCGCCGGGTCGCTGACCAAGCGGGTCCTGAGCTTCGCCTCCCGCTTCGAGGAGTTCGTCGACACGCTGACGTTCTCCGTCGTGGGCAGCTTCGTGCCGCTGATCTTCGGATCGGTGGTGCTGTGGCGCTACGAACCACTCCTCGTCGTCGTCCTGTTGACGATGATCGCCGTCACGGCGCTGTGCGCGGCCCCTCTCATCCGCCGCCGTCAGGCCCTCGTCGGAAAGCGCGAGGAGGCCATCGCCCGGGTGTCCGGACACGTGGCCGACAGCCTGATGAACATGGACACCGTCCGGGCCTTCGCCGCCGAGGAGCGGGAGGCCGCCGAGCACCGCTCCCGCGTCGCGGAGTCGCGGCGGCTCACCCTGCGTTCCTGGGACTACGGAAACCTCCGCATCGACACGCTGGTCGCGCCGATGTCCGTGCTCACCAACGCCTTGGGCCTGCTGCTCGCCGTCGCCCTCAGCGGAGGCGGCAACGGAGTGGAGGCGGTGGTCGTCGCCTTCATGTACTACTCCAACGCGACCCGGATCATGTTCGAGTTCAACCAGATCTACCGCCGGCTGGAAAGCTCGATGACCGAGGCTGCGCAGTTCACCGAACTGCTGCTGACGCCGCCCGCCCTGCGTGACCCGGAGGCGCCGGAGCCACTGCGGCCCGGGGCGGCCGACGTCCGCTTCGAGCAGGTGACGTTCGCCCACGCGGGAGCGCCGCCGCTCTTCGAGTCCCTCGACCTGTCCGTACACAGCGGCTCGAAGATCGGCCTCGTCGGCCGGTCCGGCGGAGGCAAGACCACGCTCAGCCGGCTGCTGCTGCGGATGACGGACATCGACGACGGCCGGATCCTGATCGGCGGTCAGGACATCAGCAGAATGCGCCAGGCGGACCTGCGCAGCATGATCGCGTACGTGCCGCAGGACCCGGCGATGTTCCACCGCACGCTGCGGGACAACATCGCGTTCGCCCGGCCCGACGCCACCGACGCCGAGATCCGCCGCGCGGCCGAGGCCGCCCACGTCACCGAGTTCGCCGACGCGCTGCCCGAGGGATTCGGCACGATGGTGGGGGAGCGGGGCGTGAAGCTGTCCGGCGGACAGCGCCAGCGCGTCGCCCTGGCCCGGGCGATCCTGCGCGACGCGCCGATTCTGTTGCTCGACGAGGCGACGAGCGCCCTGGACTCGGAGAGCGAGATCCTCGTCCAGGAGGCACTGTGGCGGCTCATGGACGGGCGGACCGCGCTCGTGGTGGCACACCGCCTGAGTACGGTCGCCACCATGGACCGGCTCGTGGTCCTGGACCGCGGGCGGATCATCGAGCAGGGCACGCACCATGAACTGCTCGCGTCGGAGGGCGCCTACGCCAAGCTGTGGCAGCACCAGTCCGGCGGCTTCCTCGAAGACCCGGCCCAGCCGAAGGCCGGCCTGGTCTGATCGAGAACGGCCGCGGCCGGGGCCCGCACACGGGCCCCGGCCGTCCCCGCCGGATGGGCCGCCCCGCTCACAGCCACCCCGAGCGCTGTGCCTGCAACGCCATCTGGAACCGGTTCGCGGCACCCAGCCGCGCCATCAGGACCGACAGGCGGCGGAACAGCGTCCGGCGGCTGATGCCCAGCTCGCGGGCGATCACGTCGTCGCTCGCGCCGCCGGCGAGGAGCCACAGGAGCCGGCGGTCGGCGGGTGGCAGCCCACCCGGCCGGGTGGCCCGGCCGTGGAACGGCAGCGCGTTCTGCCAGGACTGCTCGAACAGCGCCACGAGCGCCGAGAGCAGCCCGCAGGGCTGCACGACCAGCATCGTGTTGTGCACGTCCGCCTCCTTGATCGACGACGACACGAGCGCGTACGCATCGTCGATGATCACGAGCTTGACCGGCACCGAAGCCAGAACCCTGGCCTGTTCCCCGGCCTTCACACACGGCTCGATGACGTCCTGCAGATACCCCGGATGCTCCAGTGACGCCCGCGAGTACACGACACGCTGCGTCACCCCGCGGGCGAGGGTGGCCAGCGCGTCGTCGGTCGCCCCGGGCAGCGGGAAGTACGGCGGTGACTCGAACTGCCGGATCTGGTCCCGGGCACTCGCCCAGGCCTGCCGGATCCTCGGGCCGACGGCGTCCCCGGTCACGACCTCGACGAGATGGTCGTTGTACGCGGCGAGCCGCTGCCGCCTGAACGAGTCGAACGCGCCCCCGACCGCGATGCGGGACTCCTCGACCTCGGCCGCGCGGTGCCGGGCCAGCACCTCGAGCCCCGCGGTGGGCGGCACCGGGGCCACCACGTCCTCGCCTTCCTCCGCGGCACTGGCCAGACCGGCGTCCACCAGCGCCGCGTACGCCGTGGCGGCCTCCGCACGGCCGAGGCCGGCCGCGGACCCGATCGCGTCCAGCGGGGCGGGGGCCAGTTCCAGCAACGCCAGATAGACCTCGCTCGCCGTCCGGTCGATGCCCAGAAGCCGAAGGGCCTCCCCGAGTCTCACGTTCGTCATACCCGCCATTATCGGCGCCTTCCGCCCGTGCCCTGGCCGATCTGTGCCAGTGGCGGGACTGTGCGCCGCGTGCCCGGTCTGCGGGATAGCGTCCGAGAGCCGCCGGCGGCAGCGAAGGCGAACGTCCGGAGGTCTCCCTTCGGCCCAGCCGCCGAGGAACCGTCCCGAAGAACCCGAAGAAGGAGCATGACGTGGCGAAAGGCCGAAAGAACGGTCTCTACTCAGGGATCTCCGAGGAACTGTCCGCCCTGATGCGCACCGGATGGGCCGACACCGAGCAGCACGACCTGCAGCCCGACGAGCAGGCCCCGCACGCCGCCCTCCGCCGCGCCGCGCTCTCCGCGCGCTTCCCCGGCGAACGCCTCGTGATCCCCTCGGGCAACCTCAAGGTCCGCTCCAACGACGACACGTACCCCTTCCGCCCGCACTCGGCGTACGTGCACATGACGGGAGACCGCGCCCGGGACGGCGCGCTCGTCCTCGAACCGCGCCCGGACGGCGGCCACGACGCCTACTGCTTCCAGCGGCCGCGGGACAGCAGGGACAACGACGAGTTCTGGACCGGCCCCACCGCGGAGCTCTGGATGGGCCGGCGCCGCTCCCTCGCCGAGTCGGAGCGCGTCCTCGGCCTGCCCTGCCGTGACGTCCGCACCGCGGCCCGCGACCTGGCGGCCGCGGCCGGTGTGCCGACCCGGATCGTGCGCGGTGTCGACCCGGCCCTGGAAGCCGCGGTCAGCACCGACGAGGAGCTCGACGCCGCCCTCGAAGAGGCACTCAGCGACCTGCGCCTCGTCAAGGACGACTGGGAGATCGGCGAACTCCGCAAGGCGGTGGACTCCACCGTGCGCGGGTTCACCGACGCCGTCGGCGAACTCTCCCGCGCGGTGGCCTCGTCCGAGCGGTGGATCGAGGGCACCTTCCTGCGCCGTGCACGCCTCGAGGGCAACGCTGTGGGCTACGGCACCATCTGTGCCGCGGGCGACCACGCCACGATCATGCACTGGACGGACAACGACGGCCCCGTGCGCCCGGGAGAACTGCTCCTGTTCGACGCCGGCGTGGAGACGCACACCCTCTACACCGCCGACGTCACCCGCACGCTCCCGATCAGCGGAACTTTCACGCCCGTGCAGCGCAAGGTCTACGACGCGGTGTACGAGGCCCAGGAAGCCGGCTTCGACGCCGTCAAGCCGGGCGCCGCGTACCGCGACTTCCACGACGCCGCCCAGCGACACCTCGCGGTCCGGCTGGTCGAGTGGGGCTTCATCGAGGGCCCGGCCGAGCGCGCCTTCGAGCTCGGCCTCCAGCGCCGCTTCACCATGGCAGGCACCGGGCACATGCTCGGCCTGGACGTGCACGACTGCGCCCAGGCCCGGCACGAGGAGTACGTCGGCGGCGTCCTGGAGCCGGGCATGGTGCTCACGGTCGAGCCCGGTCTGTACTTCCAGCCCGACGACCTCACCGTCCCCGAGGAGTGGCGCGGCATCGGCGTCCGGATCGAGGACGACCTCCTCGTGACCGAGGACGGCCACGAGAACCTGTCGGCGGGCCTGCCGCGCCCGGCCGGCGACGTCGAGGCGTGGATGGCCCGGTTCGCGGGCTGAGACCCGGCGCGAAGGACCCGGCCGCGCCGACGGGCCACAGCCTGTTCACCGGTGCGGCCGGGTCCCTCGTACCCTGTGTCCCGTGTCAGCCTCCCGTCTCCACCGCACCGCCGTCCTCGTCCTGGAGGGCGCGAAACCGCTCGATGTCGGGATCCCCGCGCAGGTGTTCACGACCCGCGCGAGCATGCCGTACGAGGTACGGGTGTGCGGCGCGGCGCCCGGGCTCGTGACCGGCGGCGACGGGCTGTCCTACCACGTCGCCGACGGTCTGGACGCGCTGGAGTGGGCCGACATCGTCTTCATCCCCGGCTACCGGTTTCCGGACCGGGACGACCCGCCGCAGCCCGTCGTCGACGCGCTCGTGGCCGCCCATGACCGGGGCGCACGGCTCGCGGCCATCTCGACGGGAGCCTTCGCCCTCGCCGCAACGGGCCTGCTCGACGGCAGGCGGGCGACGACACACTGGCACTACGCGCGGGCGCTCGCGGCGAAGCACCCCCTTGTCCAGGTCGACGAGAACGTGCTGTTCGTCGACGAGGGCACCGTCCTGACCTCGGCGGGCGCCGCATCCGGCATCGACCTGTGCCTGCACATCCTGCGCGGCGACCTCGGCGTGGCCGCGGCCAACCACGCGGCCCGGCGGCTGGTGGCGGCGCCCTACCGGAGCGGCGGCCAGGCGCAGTACGTGCCGCGCAGCGTGCCCGAGCCTCTCGGTGAACGGTTCGCCGCCACCCGCGAGTGGGCACTGCACCGCCTCGGCGAGCCGCTGACCCTCGACGCGCTCGCCCGGCACGCCGCGGTCTCGCCGCGTACGCTCTCGCGGCGCTTCGTCGAGGACACCGGGTACACCCCGATGCAGTGGGTCATGCGGGCCCGCATCGACGTGGCCCGCGAGCTGCTGGAGCGCTCCGAGCAGAGCATCGAGCAGATCGCCGCCGAGACCGGACTCGGAACGGGGACCAATCTGAGGCTCCACTTCCAGCGCATCCTGGGCACCACCCCGAGCGAGTACCGGCGCACCTTCGCCCGGGCCGAGTAGCCCGGCACCCGGTGGCGTGATCCTTTCGAACCGTGGCGCTCACGCCGCTGCCATGACAGGGGTGCGGCGAGCGAACCTTGGTGGCGAACCGCAGGGACGAAGGGACACCCCATGACTCGCATCGCCATCAACGGATTCGGCCGCATCGGACGCAACGTGCTGCGCGCACTGCTGGAGCGCGACAGCGACCTCGAAGTCGTCGCCGTCAACGACCTCACCGAGCCCGCCGCTCTCGCGCGGCTGCTCGCCTACGACTCGACGTCCGGCAGGCTGGGGCGCCCGGTGACCCTCGACGGGGACGTCCTCGTCGTCGACGGCCGTCGCATCCAGGTGGTCGCGGAGCGCGATCCGGCGCAGCTCCCGTGGGCCGCGCTCGACGTCGACATCGTGCTGGAGGCCACCGGACGTTTCACGTCGGCCAAGGCCGCCCGCGCCCACATCGACGCCGGTGCGAAGAAGGTGCTCGTCAGCGCGCCCTCCGACGGCGCCGACGTCACGCTCGCGTTCGGGGTCAACACCGACGCGTACGACCCGGCCCTGCACACGATCGTCTCGAACGCCTCGTGCACGACCAACGCACTCGCGCCGCTGGCCAAGGTCCTCGATGAACTCGCCGGTATCGAGCACGGTTTCATGACGACGGTGCACGCCTACACGCAGGAGCAGAACCTGCAGGACGGCCCGCACCGCGACCCCCGCCGCGCCCGCGCCGCCGGTGTGAACATCGTGCCGACCACGACCGGTGCCGCCAAGGCGATCGGCCATGTGCTGCCGAACCTCGAAGGCAAGCTCTCGGGCGACTCGATCCGCGTTCCCGTTCCGGTGGGTTCGATCGTCGAGCTCAACACGACGGTGGCCCGTGACGTGTCGCGCGAGGACGTCCTGGCGGCGTACCGCGCCGCGGCGGACGGGCCGCTGGCCGGGGTCCTGGAGTACTCCGAGGACGCCCTCGTCTCGTCCGACATCACGGGAAACCCGGCCTCGTCGATCTTCGACTCGGAGCTCACCCGTGTCGAGGGCCGGCACATCAAGGTCGTCGCCTGGTACGACAACGAGTGGGGCTTCTCGAACCGTGTCATCGACACGCTCCAGCTCCTCGCCAACGGCTGACCGGTCATTGGGGCCCCGGTGGCAGGCGCTCGGCGCCGGTCACCGGGGCCCCGGCCGTTCGTGGACGGCGCTCAGGAAGCGATCGCCATGTCGAAGAGGTGGACGTTCCCGTTCGCGGGCAGGACCACGAACTCGACCGTCCTGGACGGGTCCAGCGCGATGGAGTTGGCGAACACGCGGTACTTCACCGTGGCGTTGCCGTACCCGTCCGGCCGGTTGCGGCCGTCCGTCGACGCGACCAGGGTAGCGCCGTGGGCGTCGACCGGGTCGAACGACCAGTTGGGAAAGCCGAACGACCCCGTGGTGGAGGTGCCGTCGGTGTAGTAGACGGTGGCCTTGCCGGTGGCACCACTCCCGACGCCCGAGCCGAGGAACACCAGCCTGGATCCCTGGCCGGCCAGGGAGACGGCCTGCCCGGCACTCGCCACGTTGTCCTTCGTGCCGGCCGGCACGTCCGGCCACGTCAGGCCGGCGCCGAGTGCCTCGACCTTCGCTCCGGGTGTCAGACCGGCCGCGGCGAGCTTCTGCGCCGAGAAGCTGTTGCCTTCACCGTCGTAGTTCCCGGCCGTCGTGGCGGACTCGTCGGTGATCGCCACACCGTTGTACGCCGCCGCGAGGTTCGCCTGCGGTGAGCCGGAGCGGTCGGTCCGGACGCCCGTGGCCGTTCCGAGGCCGTCGCCGCCCTGGTAGGTGGCGGTCGCCGTGAACGTACGGATCACGAACCCGGAACGCTTCTCCGGCACCTGGATGTGGAACGTCGCGGTGGCCGGGGCGCCCGTCGCGAAGGAGCCGGACACGCTCTGCACGGACGGCTGGACCGCCCATCCGACCGGCCCGGCGAAGGACACCTTGAGTGAACGCAGGCGCTGTGGCGCGGAGTTCCTGACCGTGACCTTCACCGTCGCGATGACTGGCCCGTCGAGGTCGACGGGGGAGACGGTCACCTCGGTCTGCGACTCGGCGGCCGCGGCCGGCGGCGCGGGCGCGGCGGACGCGGCCTGCGCGGGAACGAACAGGACCGCCGCCGCCACGGCGGCTCTGAGCGGGTTGATCAGTCGGGCCGTTCTCATGGTGTGCTCCTTGGAGGGGGAGGTCATGGGGCGACGGGGGGCATCTCGGTGGTGCGCGAGTCGAGCCCCATGCGCAGGTTGACCCAGGAGCCACGGGTGAAGTCCGGTATCTCCACCGGACGCCCCTTGGCGGCCAGGGACTTGACGCTCAGCGGAACCGGCGCGCACCACGAGGCGGAGTCGTACACGTCGATGTCGGGGACAAGACCGGCCCGCATCAGCTGGACCGTGCGCCACTGCAGGACGTAGTCCATGCCGCCGTGACCGCCGTTCTCGGCCTCGTCACCGAGCTCCTTCCACAGCCAGTGGTCGAACTCCTTGCGGTAGGTCTCGAAGTCGCGCCAGGTGTCGCCGCCGTGGTCCGGCTCGAAGTAGACGCGTGCGTCGGTCGTCGAGGTGCCCGCGTAGTCCTCGAAGATGCCCCGGCTGCCGACCAGCGAGTTGATCCGGCTGTACGGACGGGGCGCGCTCACCGCGTGCTCGGCGCGGATCGTCCGGCCGTTCGCCGTCGCGATCTGACAGGTGACCAGGTCGCCGTTGATGTACGTCTCGTTCCAGGACGGGTGGGACTTCGGCATGAAGCGCTCGCGGTAGTCGGCGAGCCCCTTCGGCGCCGTCGCGGTGGCCGTCAGCGTGGTCATCCGGTCGCCGCGGTTGATGTCCATCGCGGCGGCGATGGGCGCCAGTCCGTGCATGGGGTAGAAGGACGCGGTGGAGCGGGTGTGCCACAGCCGGCGCCAGGAGTCGGTGTAGTAGGTGTCGGAGAACAGCAGCGCGCGCAGGTCGTGGAGGTAGCCGCCGTGACCGTTGGTGAGCTCGCCGAACACCCCCTCGTGGCCCATCTTGAGCATGGCCAGTTCGTTGCGGCCGTAGCTGCAGTTCTCGGACAGCATCAGGTTCTTGCGGGTGCGCTCCGAGGTGTTCACGAGGTCCCAGAGCTGGTCGAGCTCGGTCGCGATGGGGAGCTCGACGATCACGTGCTTGCCGGCCAGGAGCGCGGCCCTGCCCTGCTCGTAGTGGAACTCCCAGGGCGTGGCGATGTAGACGAGATCGATGTCGTCGCGCTTGAGCATCTCGGCGTAGCTGCCGTCGGAGCCGCCGAACTCCACCGGGCGCGGCTTTCCGGCCTTGACGAGCCCGTCGGCGGTGCGCTTGGCGCGGTCGGCGCGGATGTCGCAGACCGCGGTGACGACGCAGCCGGGGATCACGGACCAGCCCGTGGTCATCCCGGAGCCCCGGTTGCCGAGCCCGATCACACCGACGCGCACGGTCTCGTGGGGTTCGAAGGGCACGTTGACCATGGACTTCTGACCCGCGGCCCGGCGGGGCGCGGCGCTCTCGGTGAGCAGGGAGGCGGCGGCGGAACCGGGGGCGGCCGACGCGGACGCGGCCGATCCGAGCCCGACGGCGAGCGCTCCGGTGGCCAGCGTTCCTCCCAGGACCAAACGGCGTGAGACTTCAGGGATTTCAGGCATGCGACAACGCTCCTCGTTACGCGACCGGCATCACTGGCGGGGACGACTCTCGCGGGAACGACAGTGACATGTCAAGAGTTGTTCACCGTCACCGACTTTCGAGCATTAGCGAGCATGCGGGCGGTTCCGGTGTGCGCGTCGGTGGTCGACCAGATCGAGACACTCGGCAAACGGGTCAAGGTGAGGCGGGCCGCCACCAAGGGCATGTCCTGAACGGGTGACGTGATCACCGCCGACGCGTGACGCCGTAAGGTGCGGCCCCGATGGGAACCGGGGCCGCACCGCACGTCCGGCCGGCCGCCCCCCATTCCCGGCAGGGAATTGCCGGTACACCGTGCCCGGCGCAGGATCTCGCCAGAAGCGATCCACCGGGCAAGGAGTTCAGACATGACCGATACCGACCCTCAGGACCTGGCCGACCGATACATCGCCCAGTGGGTGGTGCCGGAGGCCACCGCACGCCGCGCAGCAATCGAGCAACTGTGGGCCGAGGAGGGCACCCACTTCCTGCAACCCCCGGTGGAGATACGGGAGATCGCGACAGGACTGGGCTTCGACCGCTCGACCTTGCAGGCCCAGGGCATCGACGCCTTCGAGACCCGAGTGGCGCGCAGTCACGAACAGTTCGTCAAGGAGGCCGGCCTCACCCTCCGTTCGGGCAACGATGCCGTACGCCTGCACGACATGATCAAGTTCTCCTGGCAGACGGTGTCCACCGGCACCGGCGAAGTGGTCGGTGGCGGACTGGAGATCCTGATACTCGACGAGCACGACCGGATCAAGGCCGACTACATGTTCCCGGGGGCCTGATCGGCCGTCGGCCCAGTCGGCCGGGCCGCCGCCGAGAGGGCCTCTGCCGTCTCCTGGTCGGCCGGCAGGAACGCCTCCAGTCTCAGCTCGGCGAGCGTCACGTCGACGGCGGTGGCGAAGGTCGTCACCGTCGTCATCAGGCGCAAATCGCCGAACGGAGAACACAGGTGGAGCGGGACCGCGAATCCGAGCTGCCCGGCGGACGGCTCCAGACCGGGCACGTACCCGGAGAGTTCTTCGCGCAGGTCCCCCAGGTGGCCGAGGCCGGCCAGGATGTGGCGCGCCCATTCCGCAAGGTTTCGGATACGGGGAGCCAGCCCGTCGGGGTGAAGGGCGAGCCGGTAGACGTTCCGGCCGGGGCCGACCAGTTCGGGAGCCGCGCCTTCGGTGATCAGACCGAAGGCGGAGTTCGCGGCGATCAGGTCACCGGACCGGTCCACGACGATGGCGGGACAGGGCAGATGGCCACGCAGTATGCGGTCGATCGCGGCCCGCACAGGGGCCAGCTCCGGTCCGTCGAGCGAACTCTCCGGGTAGGCGGGCGCGTACCCGGCCGCCAGCAGCAGTTCGTTGCGTTCGCGCAGTGGCAGCTCCAGTGACTCGGCCAGCCGCACGACCATGGTCCGGCCGGGAGCGGACCTGCCGGATTCGATGAAACTGAGGTGGCGCTGAGTCGTGCCCGCGCGCAGCGCCAGGTCGAGCTGGCTCAGACGGAGACGGGTGCGGCGGTCGCGTAACGCGCGGGGGAAGTCCACGGGCCCGTTCTACCGGGGCCGGAGGATTCAGGTCCATTCCCCCGAGGGAATGGACCGTGGTCCTGGCGTGCGGGCAGGGGCCCCTTCGTACCGTCCGGCTGCCCCAAGAGGCAGTGCCGGATGCCCCGGGCCCGTCAGGGGCGGGCTGGACGGGGCAGGGACGCTGCCGTGAACGTGGAGGACCGGCAGGAGGGCGTGGTGCGCGCGCCCACGACGGTGCGGGTCAGGGAGACGGCGATGAACGCACAGGACCACAGCGACCGGTACGAACAGGACCACCACGGTCCGGCGCGGGAGAGCGAGCACGAGCATGTGCACGGCGAGGCCCCCGTGGTCTCGGACGCCCGCGACGCCGGAGCGGACACCCACCACGTCTTCCGGGCGGCGGCCACCGGCCGGGCGGACGTGCTCGGAACGGCCGGCATGGGCGTGCTCCAGCGGAGCGTCGGCAACGCCGCGCTCGGCCCCATGATCCAGCGCTCCAGGGCCGGAACACCGGAACAGTCAGACGAGGAGCCGAGGTCGCCGGTCCACGACGTCGTCTCCTCCGGCGGCGGCGCTCCACTGGACACCGATACCCGCACGGATCTCGAGGCCCGGATGGGAGCGGACTTCTCCGACGTGCGCATCCACAACGACTCCTCGGCCCACGAGTCGGCGAAGGGCGTCGGCGCGCACGCCTACACCGTGGGCAACAACGTGGTCTTCCAGCGCGACGCGTACGACCCGTCCTCACCGCAGGGCCGGACGACGCTGGCCCATGAGCTGACCCATGTGATCCAGCAGCGCAGCGGTCCGGTGGAGGGCACGGAGGCCCCCGGAGGCATCCGGGTCAGCGACCCCTCGGACCGCTTCGAGCGGGAGGCCGTGACCAACGCGGACCGGGTCCTTTCGGATCCTGCCCCGGCCCCGGCCACCAC
>NZ_JAELVH010000660.1 GCF_019399235.1 Streptomyces poriferorum
GGCGTCAGCCGCCGACGTACCAGCTGAAACCGCCGGAGGAGGCCGCGATCACCAGCACGACGACGATCAGCAGGTCGATGACACCGAGCACCAGGCCGGCCTTGGCCATGCCCGTGCCACCCTTCGCGGACAGTTGGCGCAGGCCCACGACACCGAGCACGATGGCAACCGGTCCGAGGACGATGCCGAAGAAGAGCAGGCCGATGATGCCGCAGATCAAGCTGGCTACCGCGAAGCCATTCGTTCCGGACCGGGCGGCGGGGGCGGAGTACGAACTGTCGTGATGCGTCATTGCGCTCTCCCGTTCAATTGTCGGTTCGGTGCTGTGCTGGAATTGTCTTGTGCCCCTGATGAGTTGACGCATTCCGGGGAAGGGAATCGGTGCGGTGATTCCGGTGC
>NZ_JAELVH010000661.1 GCF_019399235.1 Streptomyces poriferorum
GCGGGATCGTCGGGGGGAAGGCGGGCGGCGGGCCGGCCGGATGCGGCACGGAGCTTCCGGGCCGGCCGTCGGGCGGCTGCGCACCCCGCGTGCCCCGGGTGCCGTGCGTGCCTTCGTTGTCCATGAACCGTTGCCCCCTGACCAGCCAGGTCCGACCGCTGCACCGGCCAATCTAGTGCGCGCACACGGTGAGTTCAGCAACGCGCCCGGATAGTGACGGGTCCGGAGGGCCGCCGCGTCCCGTACGTCCCTCACGCCTCCTTCTGTCCGTCCCGGACAGAACCGCACACGCCCCCGCTCCTCCTTCTGTCCGCCGCGGACAAGGACACGCGCTCCACCACTCCCGATCGGAGCATGCCGGACCCCCTCCCCCACCCCTAGCCTGCAGAAAGAGAAG
>NZ_JAELVH010000662.1 GCF_019399235.1 Streptomyces poriferorum
GCCAGAAGCCTTGGGCGGTGGCGGTGAACAGGTAGTTGGAGAGGGTGTCGTCGGTGAACATGGCGTGCCAGGCGGCGGCCTTGGCTTCGGGGGTGGGCAGGGCGGCGCGGCAGCGGGCGGCGCCTTCCTGGCCGGTGGCGCTGGGGTCGGCTTCGAGTTCGGCGGCGATGGTCTGCTCGTCGGTGGCTCCGAGGACGGCGAGGCGGGTGAGGATGCGCCAGCGGAGTTCGGGGTCGAGTTCGGGGCCGCCGGGGACGGTGCCTTCGGTGAGCCAGCCGTGGATGGTGTCGGGCTGGGTGGCGGCGTCGATGAAGTGGCGTACGGCGGTGAGGCGGAGGCCGGGCCGGGTGCCGTCCTCGGTGCGGCGGATGAGGTCGCGGGTGAGGGCGGTGAGGGT
>NZ_JAELVH010000663.1 GCF_019399235.1 Streptomyces poriferorum
GGGTAGGGGGCCGAGGCGATGAAGCGCAGCGCGTCGAGCCAGCTCAGCACGTCGGGCCGGGCGAACTGCACCCGCAGATGCGTCACGCAGTCCTCCGCCGCGCCCAGCACCAGCTCCTGGTGCAGCCGGTGCGGTTCGCTCGGGCAGCTGCCCCCGGCGGCGTACGCCGAACGCAGCGTCTCGTGCACCGCGCGCCACACGGCGTAGTACGGCGGGTCGTCGTCCTGGAAGCGCAGCCGGTGCAGCAGCAGCGACCGCAGCAGCGGATCGGCGACGAAGTGCTCCGGCCCCACCGGCCAGTCCTCCGACCGCAGTGCGTCCCGCACCCGCAGCGCCACATCGCCGTCCAGGGACTCCCCGCGCAGCCGGGTCGTGGCCAGCAGCCGGGCCGAGTCC
>NZ_JAELVH010000664.1 GCF_019399235.1 Streptomyces poriferorum
TGCCGCGCGCGGCAAGGCGTACATCGAGACCCGGCTGTTCTTCGGCACCGAACGCCCCGACGGCGGCCCGGATGTGACCGACCGACAGTTCCTGGACTTCATCGACTCCGAAGTCACCCCGCGCTTTCCCAACGGGCTGACCATCCAGGACGGCCGGGGCCAGTGGCGGGACTCCAACGGAGTCATCGAGCGGGAGCGCAGCTACGAACTGACCCTGCTCTACCCGGCGTCCGAGGCCCGGCTGCGCGATCCGCAGATCGAGCGGATCCGCAACGCCTACGAGAAGGCGTACGCCCAGGACTCGGTGGCGCGGCTGGAGGAGCACACGACGGCCGGCTTCTGATCCCTGGCCGCCTTCTGTGATCCCTGGCTGTTTCCCTCCCCGCCACCGCGGCC
>NZ_JAELVH010000665.1 GCF_019399235.1 Streptomyces poriferorum
CCGCCGGATCGCTGCCGTCGACCGAGGTCAGCGGGGCGCGGTCGTCGACCTCGGTGGGGGCGGGGGGCTCGACCAGCCAGTCGGGGTTGGCCTGCTTGTCCCACCACCGCCAGGCGGCGTAGGCGGCGCCGGCCAGGAGGCCTGCCACGGCCAGGCCCTTGAACGCGCGGCCGCACCTGGCCCGCCGCTCGTGCTTCCGGGTCAGCTTCCTGATCTCCTTCGGCGTGACCTGTCCCCGCAGGGCGGCCAGCGCTGCCGTGCTGCGGGCGGTGGCCTCCTCGGCCACGGGCTGGGCGGCGGCGATGGCGTGTTCGACGCGCGGGACGGTGTAGTCCGCGGCGCTCTCGTCGACCTTGGGGGGTACGTGTGCGAGGGCGAGTTCGAGACGTGGTGCGAGGTGCGCGTCGTACTGGACACGGGCCTGCTGAGCTGCCTTCGACACCTTCGGCGCGAGCAGTGTGCGGGCCTCGTGCGCATAGTGAACGGCCTGCTCCTTGGCCGAGTCGGCGTAGGGCGCCACCACTACCGCGGCGTGCTGCACGCTGTCCCTCGCCGAGTCGGTTGCGGCGCGCACGCTGTCGATGCGGGTCACGGGATCCTCCTCCTTGGTGGCGGGTAGGTACTCCGCCTATCCACCCAGTTCGAGATCATGCCTGCAGGGGACCTGTGCGGCACGCGGAGCGGGCATCCGGGTCATTCAGGTCATCAGGGATGCC
>NZ_JAELVH010000666.1 GCF_019399235.1 Streptomyces poriferorum
GTCCGGGCCCGGCGATGGCGCGCAGCCTGGTGTCGGGCGCGGAGGCGCGGACCCGGTTCATGGCGCGGACGAGACCGGCCGGGGTGGTGAAGCGCCCCGGGACGTGCGGGGCGGGCCGCTCACGCGGAGGGTTCACGGCGCGGTCCGCCGCCGCCCAGAGTCGGCGGGCGGTCGCCTCGTCGGCTCCGGTGGCACGGGCGAAGGCCACCGTCGTGCGCGGGGTGGGGAGCCGCCCGTCGAGGGCCTGGCGCAGGGTGCAGTCGCCCACCCCGTACCGGGTTCCGGCCCCCCTCGCCCGCTCGGCGAGGTACTCGAACGTCGCCCGCCGGCCCTCGGCGCGCGCCGCAGCGTCGGCGGCGGCCTTCCGCCCGCGCAGCCAGCCGCGCA
>NZ_JAELVH010000667.1 GCF_019399235.1 Streptomyces poriferorum
GAGTGCGGGCGACGACGCCCTCGCCGCCTGCCCTCGCGACCGGGCCCTCCACCCGTCCGGCCCCCACACCCACCGCCACCGGAGGCTGCCCGGCCTCGGGCCTCGTGGTGGACATGGGACCCGTGGAGGCGGCGCTGGGGCACCGGGCCGTCGGGCTGACCCTGACCAACTGCGGCGCCGAGCCCCACCGGGTCGACGGCTACCCCTCGGTCCAGGCCCTCGACGAGAACGGCGACGCGCTCCCGGTCAAGGTGAACCCGGGCTCGTCGTACTTCGGGAACGACAAGGGGCCCGAAGAGGTCATGCTGGCACCCGGGAAGACCATGCGCTCGCTCCTGGTCTGGGTCTCCACCCCCACCGGCGGCGACCTGATCGAGGGCGACGCCC
>NZ_JAELVH010000668.1 GCF_019399235.1 Streptomyces poriferorum
GCCCGCCGCCGGCGCGGACCCGCTCCCGGACGGCCCCGGCGTCGCCGACGACGACGCGGAACCCGACGTCCGGGCGGACGGAGTCGCGCCGTCCGCGGGCTCCTCGGCCGGCAGCTCCTCCTCCTGGTCTCCGCTCTCGGTCACCGACTGCTCGGTCGAGGCCCCGGGGTCACCCTGCGGGTCACTGTTCGAGGTGAGCCCGAGGGTCACCACCGTGCCGAGGACCCCGGCCAGCAGCACCCCCGCACCGGCCGCGACCAGATTGCGCCGGGCCCCGCCCAGCATCGCGAAGCGGCCGCCCTCCTCGGCGGCGGTCTTCGGAGCGCCCTGCCGGGACACGACGGCAGTCTCCTCCGGGTACGCCCGCGGCATCGACACGGGGATGACCGTCGGCAGGCCACGGGGCGGCGATGCCTCGAAGCGGTCGACCGGCAGCTCGTCCATCACCGGGGCACCGACCGCGGCCGGTCCGCCGGAACGGTCCTCGACCAGGGCGAGCGCCCTCCTCCCGGCCACCGCACCGGACTTGTCTGCGAGCGCCCCGCGCATGCTGATGGAGGTCTCCAGCTCGGCCCTGGCCCGGTCGAGGTTGCCGGTGCACAGGGCGAGGACGCCCAACTCGTGGTGAAAGTAAGCCTCTTCGGCGACCTCGCCGGCGATCCGGCCGGCTTCCTGGCCGATCCGCAGGGACCTCTCCCAGGCGCTCCAGTGCAGCCCCGCGGCGAAGGCGGGCGAGG
>NZ_JAELVH010000669.1 GCF_019399235.1 Streptomyces poriferorum
CAGGGCCGCGGCCAGCGCGGGCTGCCACACCTCGTCGCCGGCGATGGCGAGGAACTCGACCCGTACGGTGCGCCGGCGGATCGTGGAGGCGAGCTCCGTGTCCGACACACCGACGGTGCTCAGCGTGGTCCCCGGCACGCCCGGCTGCGCGGTCGCCCACACCTCCACCGGACCGGAGCGGACGAGCGGCGCACCGGGGACGGGCACGGCCGCCTTCGACAGCACGTGGTCACGGACGTGGTCGGACAGGAGTGGTTCGGTTCGGTGCGGAGTCATCTGGCGGACCTCGGGTCGGCGGGGCAACGGGGAGCGGCGTGATGGCCGGCGGGCGCGGGGGACGAGGGGCCGGCACCGCAGGGGCCCCGGGAGACGGGTTCGACC
>NZ_JAELVH010000066.1 GCF_019399235.1 Streptomyces poriferorum
CGTCACCGGTGCGGGTGACGACCTCGACGTCGTAGGGGAGGCCGGTGCGGGGCGCGATGCGGGCGTCCTCGCAGGCCCGGTCGAGCACGGCGTCCAGGTCGGCGCCGGTCAGCCGGGTGGAGACGTACCAGGCGGTGCCCTCGCCGAGGCGGTGGCGGGTGACGGCGGGCCCGCCTGCCGGGATGCCGTCGGCGTAGGACCACATCGTCTCGGCGCCGCGCGGGATCACCACGTCCGACCAGAGGTCCCCGGTCAGCTCCGGGCCCTCGGGGGCGCCCTCGGGAGGGACCAGGCGGACCGTGCCGCCCTCGGCGAGCGGGGAGAACTCCTCGACCGTCAGCCCCAGTACGTCCCTGAGCGCGCCCGGGTACGGACCGGGGTGCACGGCGTCGTGGGCGTCGACGATGCCGGAGAAGTACGAGACGACAAGGGTGCCGCCGCCCTCCACGTACCGGCGGAGATTGCGGCCGGACTCCTCGGTGGCGAGGTAGAGGGCGGGGACGACGACCAACGGGTAGCCGGACAGGTCGGCGTCGGGGTGGGCGAAGTCGACGGTGAGGTGCCGGTCGAAGAGCGAGGCGTAGAAGGCGTCGGCGCGCTCCCGGGCGTCGTGGTCCTGGCTGGGGCGCCACTCCAGGGACTGCGCCCACCAGGACTGCCAGTCCCAGACCATGGCCACGTCGGCGACGGTCCGGGTGGTGCGGATCCCGTTCAGCAGGCCGAGATCGGCGCCGAGCCGGGTGACCTCGCGCCAGATCCGGGAGTCCGTGCCGGCGTGCGGGAGCATCGCCGAGTGGAACTTCTCCGCGCCCCGCAGGGACTGGCGCCACTGGAAGAACATCGCGCCGTCGGAACCGCGGGCGACGTGGGCGAGGCTGTTGCGGGCCATCTCGCCGGGGCGCTTGGCGGGGTTGCGGGGCTGCCAGTTGACGCCGCCGGCGGAGTGCTCCAGGAGCAGCCAGGGGGCGCCGCCCGCGACCGAGCGGGTCAGGTCGGCGGCCATGGCGAGGTTGACGTGGGTGCGGCGGCCGTCGGTGATCAGGTAGTGGTCGTTGGTGACGAGGTCGACCTCGCGTCCCCAGGCCCAGTAGTCCACCGAGTCGCACTGGCTGAGGGCGGTCATGAAGTTGGTGGTGACGGGGATGCCGGGGGCGAGCCGGTGCAGGATGTCGCGCTCGGCGCAGAAGTTCTCGCGCATGGTGGCGTCGGCGAAGCGGGCGTAGTCGAGCTGCTGGGCCGGGTTGCCGACGGTGGGCGTGGTGCGGGGCGGGTCGATCTCGTCGAGGCCGTGGTAGCGCTGGCCCCAGAAGGCGGTGCCCCAGGCCGCGTTGACGGCTTCGACGTCTCCGTGACGGGCGGTGAGCCAGCGGCGGAAATGGGCGGCGCAGTTGTCGCAGTAGCAGGCACTGACCGGGACGCCGTACTCGTTGTGGACGTGCCACAGGGCGAGGGCCGGGTGGCTGCCGTACCTGCGGGCGAGCTGTTCGGTGATGTTCGCGGCGGCGGCCCGGTAGTCCGGGTTGCTGTGGCAGATCGCGCCGCGTGATCCGAAGGCGTAGCGGACGCCTTCCCGGCTGACCGGCAGGGCCTCGGGGTGGGCGAGGTAGAACCAGGCGGGCGGGGCGACGGTGGGGGTGCCGAGGTCCGCGCGGATGCCGTTGGCGTGCAGCAGGTCCAGGAGGCGGTCGAGCCAGCCGAAGTCGTAGGTGCCGGGTTCGGGCTCCAGCAGCGCCCAGGAGAAGATCCCGACGCTGACCATGGTGACGCCGGCCTCCCGCATGAGGCGCATGTCCTCCTGCCAGACCTCCTCGGGCCACTGCTCGGGGTTGTAGTCGCCGCCGAAGGCCAGCTGGTGCAGTCCCTGCGGGGCAGTCGCGCGAGGGGTGTGCGGCATGGGCGTCTCCTGGGCTCTTTGGTACAACTTCTGGGAACGTGCACACACACTCTCGGTGGCGCAGGCCCAACATAACCGCACAGCATCAACCATTGACAAGTGTCGGTTTCGTTTCTCTACTGTGAACGCTCACAGCGCACATCAGCGCTGCACCCTCGCTTCTCGTCAGGGGAGACATCCATGAAGTACCGCATCGTCGCGGCGTCCACGGCCGCCGTGCTCGCCGCCACCGCACTGCTCACGGGCTGCGGCTCGTCGGACGACGACGGCAGCGGCGACGGCCCGGCCGCCTCCGGCCCCGTATCGCTCACCTACTGGGCCTGGGCCCCCGGCCTGGACAAGGTCGCGGACATCTGGAACAAGGGCGAGGGCAAGAAGGCCGGCATCACGGTCACCGTGAAGAAGCAGGCCTCGGGCGACGACCTGGTCACCAAGATCATCACCGCGGCGAAGGCGCACAAGGCCCCCGACCTGGTGCAGGCCGAGTACCAGGCGCTCCCCACCCTGGTCTCCAACGACGTGCTGGCCGACATATCCAAGGAGGCGGGCGACGCCAAGGGGAAGTTCGCCGACGGGGTCTGGCAGCAGGCGACGCTGGGATCGGACGCCCTGTACGCGCTGCCGCAGGACTCCGGCCCGCTGATGTTCTACTACCGCCAGGACCTGTTCAAGCAGTACGGCCTGTCCGTGCCCACCACCTGGGACGAGTTCGCCGAGACCGCCCGCGCGCTGAAGAAGAAGGCGCCGGACAAGGACCTCACCACGTTCTCCTCCAACGACTCCGGCCTCTTCGCGGGCCTCGCCCAGCAGGCCGGCGCCCAGTGGTGGACCACCGGCGGCGACAAGTGGAAGGTCGCGATCGACGACCCGGCCACGCAGAAGGTCGCGGGCTTCTGGGGCGGCCTGGTCAAGGAGGGCGCCATCGACAACCAGCCGATGTACACCCCGGCGTGGAACAAGGCGCTCAACACCGGCAAGCAGATCGCCTGGGTCAGCGCGGTCTGGGCGCCCGGCACCCTGACCACCGCGGCCCCCGACACCGCGGGCAAGTGGGCCATGGCCCCGCTCCCCCAGTGGACGGCCGGCGAGAGTGTGACCGGCAGCTGGGGCGGCTCCTCCACCGCGGTCACCAACGACTCGAAGCACAAGAAGGCCGCCGCCGCCTTCGCCAAGTGGCTGAACACCGACTCGGCGGCGCTCGCCGCGCTGGTGAAGGAGAGCGGGATCTATCCCGCCGCCACGGCCGCCCAGACCGGTGGCGCGCTCGCGAAGCCGCCGGCCTACTTCGCCAACCAGCCCGGTTTCTACACCGAGGCCGCCAAGATCGCCCAGGGCACCGCCCCGGCCGCCTGGGGCCCGAACGTGAACGTCGCGTACACCGCCTTCAAGGACAACTTCGCCAAGGCCGCCAAGAGCAGGTCCGACTTCGCTCCGGCGCTGACCGCGATGCAGGACGCCACCGTCGCCGACCTGAAGAAGCAGGGCTTCGGAGTCTCCGAGTGACACGCGCACGCCGCCGGAAGCCGTACGGGGTCAAGAGCGCCCCGTACGCCTTCCTGATCCCCGCCACGGTGCTGTTCCTGCTCTTCTTCGCCCTGCCCATCGGCTACGCGCTCTATCTCAGCCTCCGCCGGACCGAGGTCAGCGGACTGGGCCTCGGCAAGGGTGCCCGCAAGGAGATCTGGGCCGGGTTCGCCAACTACACCGACGCGCTCTCCGACTCGGAACTGCTGCACGGCGCGCTGCGCATCCTCGGCTACGGCGCGATCGTCGTCCCCGTGATGCTGGGTTTGGCCCTTCTCTTCGCCCTGCTCCTGGACACCGAACGGCTCCGGCTGCGCGGCTTCACCCGGCTGGCGATCTTCCTCCCGTACGCGATCCCGGGCGTCGTCGCCGCCCTGATGTGGGGCTTCCTCTACCTGCCCGACGTCAGCCCGTTCTACTTCCTGCTGGACAAGGCGGGTCTGCCGCAGCCGGATCTACTCGACGGCGGACCGCTCTACCTGGCGCTCGCCAACATCGCGGTCTGGGGCGGCACCGGCTTCAACATGATCGTGATCTACACCTCGCTGCGGGCGATCCCCGCCGAGATCTTCGAGGCGGCCCGGCTCGACGGCTGCTCGCAGCTGCAGATCGCGCTCAGGATCAAGATCCCGATGGTGGCGCCTTCACTGGTGCTGACGTTCTTCTTCTCGATCATCGCGACACTCCAGGTCTTCAACGAGCCGACGACACTGAAGCCGCTCACCAACTCCCTCTCCACCACCTGGAGTCCGCTGATGAAGGTCTACCAGGACGCGTTCGTCAACAACGACATCTACGCGGCGGCCGCCCAGGCGGTCATCATCGCCGTCGCCACCCTGGCCCTGTCCTTCGGCTTCCTCAAGGCGGCCAACTCCCGTACGAAGCAGGGGGCCTCCCAGTGACCACGCCGCACCTGAGGCCCCTGACCGCGGCCCCCCGCCGGTTCGCCCTCGTCCCCACCGCCGCCCTGCTGACCGGCGCGCTCTACTGTCTGCTGCCCGTCGCCTGGATCCTGGTCGCCTCGACCAAGTCCGGCAGCGAGCTCTTCTCCACCTTCACCTTCCTGCCCGGCTCCGGCTTCGCGGACAACGTCGCCGACCTGTCCGCGTACCGGGACGGCGTGTACTGGAAGTGGATGGCCAACTCGGCCCTCTACGCCGGGGTGGGCGCGCTGCTGTCCACGGCGGTCTCCGCCGTCTCGGGGTACGCGCTGGCGGTGTACCGCTTCCGCGGCAGGGAGAGCATCTTCAACATCCTGCTGGCGGGCGTGCTGATGCCGCCGGTGATCCTGGCGGTGCCGCAGTACCTGCTGATGGCGAAGGCGGACCTGACCGACTCCTACCTGTCGGTGATGCTGCCGGTGATCCTCTCCCCGTACGGGGTGTACCTCGCCCGGATCTACGCGGCGGCCGCCGTGCCGGGCGATGTGATCGAGGCCGGCCGGATGGACGGCGGCGGGGAGTGGCGGATCTTCCGGACCATCGCGCTGCCGATGATGGTGCCGGGTCTGGTGACCGTCTTCCTCTTCCAGTTCGTCGCGATCTGGAACAACTTCCTGCTGCCGTACATCATGCTCGGCGACGACGAGAAGTTCCCGGTCACGCTGGGTCTTTTCACCCTGCTCCAGCAGGGTTCCAACACTCCGGCCCTCTATACGCTGGTGATCACGGGTGCGCTGCTGGCCATCGTCCCGCTGATCGCCCTGTTCCTGGTCATCCAGCGGTTCTGGAGCCTCGACCTGCTCTCCGGGGCCGTAAAGTCCTGACGGGCCCCGCCAGGACGTCACCTGACGAAAGATCATGCACCATGAGCCGCACAGAACAGACCGGTACGGGACGCCGACGGCCGCCGACGATCCATGACGTGGCGCGGGAGGCCGGGGTCTCCCGGGGCACGGTCTCCAGGGTGCTGAACGGCGGTCACAACGTCAGCCCGGCCGCGCTGGACGCGGTCAACTCCGCCATCCGCAAGACCGGTTACACGGTGAACCGGCACGCCAGGTCGCTGATCACGGGACGCTCCGACTCGGTGGCGTTCCTGCTCACCGAGCCGCAGGAGCGGTTCTTCGAGGACCCGAACTTCAACGTGCTGCTGCGCGGCTGCACGAGCGCCCTCGCGGCGCACGACATCCCGCTGCTGCTGATGATCGCGGGCACGGAGGCCGAGCGCCGCCGGAACATGCGCTACATCGCCGGCCATGTGGACGGGGTCCTGCTGGTCTCCAGCCACTCGGGCGACCCGGTCGCCGCCCAGCTGCACGAGGCGGGCGTCCCCCTGGTCGCCTGCGGGAAGCCGCTCGGGCAGAAGTCGAAGGTCAGCTACGTGGCGGCCGACGACCGGGACGGCGCCCGGGACATGGTGCGCTTCCTGTACGAGTCGGGGCGCCGCCGGATCGGTACGGTCAGCGGCCCGCTGGACACCCCGGGCGGTGTGGAGCGGCTCGCGGGCTACCGCGAGATGCTGGCCGACTGCGGACTGCCCGCCGACGACGCGCTGATCGTGCCGGGCGACTACAGCCGGGCGGGCGGCGAGGCGGCCGCCGGGCTGCTGCTGGAGCGGGCACCCGATCTGGACGCGGTGTTCGTCGCCTCGGACCTGATGGCGCAGGGTGTGCTCGCCGCTCTGGAGAAGGCCGGGCGCAGGGTGCCGCAGGACGTCGCGGTGGGCGGGTTCGACGACTCCCCCGCGGCCCTCGCCTCCCGGCCCGCGCTGACGACGATCCGTCAGCCCTGGGACCGGATCAGCGCCGAGATGGTACGGGTGCTGCTGGCGCAGATCGGCGGGGAGGACCCGGCCGCGGTGATACTGCCCACGGAGCTCGTCCGTCGCGAGTCGGCGTAACGGGGTGTCCCGGCAGCCGTGCCCCCCGCCCTCCACCCTCCCGCTCTTCCATCCGGAAGTCCTTCGAGCCGGGTTTGACTTCCCCGGTCCGCCGGTATCTTCGCCGGACCGCCTCGGATAAACATTCCAACCGCTCACCCTTTTCGGCTCTTTTCCGCCCGGCCGGCAAACCGTCACACGGAACCCGTAAGCGGAGCAGCGTTTTCCATTAACGTCCGCAAGCAGATATCCACCGCACCCGTGCCGTCTACACAAATCATGTCCGAAACCGGTCGCGAAATCGCTGCCGCATCAGCGAGTGCGCCGGTCAACGGCATCGCCCCGCAGCCTCCGCCCCACTGAGCCATGACCACCTGGCCGAAATGGAACTCACCACCCTGGCGCGTTCCCTCCGAACGCACACCGCCGATCATGGTCGTCCGACCCCGCCGGCCCGGACGTCGCTTCTGGACCGCGATACTGCGACTTGCCGGCACATGGGGTCCCCCTGGGCGGCTCCGCGCCACCCCCGCACGCTCCGCCACCGCGCGAGCCGAACGACGGGACACCCAAAGGCCTGGACCACTGGAATCGGCCGGACGTCTCTTTCCTCTCGGTTCGCTCGAAAATGATCTGCTTCGACCCGCGAGAAATAAACAATTAACGATCGCATCATTGACATATGCCTCCCAAATAACGGCTAAGTGGTGACCGGCGAAAACCATTCGCCGTCGACCTGAAAAGCGTGTGGTCGACCCGTGCATCACATGGGAGACACGCAATTGACTGTCACCGGCATATCCAGACCGGCTGCCAGACGGACAAGATCCGCCTGGACCGGGCTGACCGCCCTGGCCGGCGCCTCAGCCATCGCATTACTGGGACTCACCGCTCCGGCGGCGACCGCGACGGCTTCCGCGAGTGCTGACCCGAACACGAAACCGTCCGTGGAGGCCTCCTGCGCCGATCCCGGGCCCGGCCACGTCCGCTGCTTCGCGCTGCGCCGCACCGACGTGAGCGCCAGGAAGGGCGTCCAGCCCGACGCCGCCACCCCGGACGGGTGGGGCGCCACCGCGCTCCAGGGGGCGTACAACCTGCCGGCCGACGGCGGGGCCGGTCAGACGATCGCCATCGTCGATGCCTACGACGGCCCGACGGCCGAGGAGGACCTGGCGGTCTACCGGGCGCAGTACGGACTGCCCGCCTGCACCACGGACAACGGCTGCTTCAAGAAGGTCGACCAGCGCGGCGGCACCGACTACCCGGCGCCCAACAGCGGCTGGGCAGGCGAGATCTCGCTCGACCTGGACATGGTCTCGGCCGCCGCGCCGTACGCGAAGATCGTCCTGGTCGAAGCCGCCTCCGCCAGTTTCGAGGACATGGGCGCCGCCGTCGACCAGGCGGTCGCGCAGGGCGCCAAGTACGTCTCGAACTCCTACGGCACGGGCTACTCCAGCGTTCCGGGCAGTGGTGAGGACCCGGCGGAGACCACCGAGTTCGACGCCCACTACAACCACCCGGGCGTCGCCGTGGTCGCCTCCTCGGGCGACAGCGCGTACGGCGTGTCCTACCCCGCGGCCTCCCAGTACGTGACCTCCGTGGGCGGCACGGCCCTGGAACAGGACTCGTCCACCACCCGCGGCTGGTCCGAATCGGTCTGGTCCAACAGCTACGGCGGACCGGGCTCGGGCTGCTCGCTCTACGAGGAGCGGCCGGCCTGGCAGGAGGGCGTCAGCACCGATTGCGACAAGCGCGCGGTCTCCGACGTCGCCGCGGTCGCCGACCCGTTGACCGGTGTCTCGGTCTACCAGACCTACGGCGGGGACGGCTGGGCCGTCTACGGCGGCACCAGCGCCTCCTCACCCATCATCGCCGGCGTGTACGCGGCCGCCGGTACCCCGCCCACGGGCTCCTACCCCGCCGCCTACCCCTACGCGGCCGGCGGCAGCGGTCTGAACGACGTCGTCGACGGCACCAACGGTTCCTGCACCCCGGCCAAGCTGTGCAGTGCGGGTACGGGCTGGGACGGTCCGACCGGTCTCGGCACGCCCAACGGCGTGCAGGCCTTCCGCAGCGGGCCGCAGGGCGTGCTGAGCGGTGGCGTCACCGACACCACCACGGGCGACCCCGTCGCGGGCGCGGAAATCACCGCGGGCGACTCCCGGGCCACGTCCGGTGCGGACGGCGCCTACTCACTGACTCTTCCGCCTGGCACCTACGACCTGAAGGTCGCCGCCTACGGCTACACGACGGCCACCTTCCCCGGCGTCGAGATCACCGACGGCGGCGCGGTGACCAGGAACCTCGCGCTCACCCCGGTCCCGACCCGGACCGTGTCCGGCAAGGTCACCGACGGCTCCGGCCACGGCTGGCCGCTCTACGCGGCGATCAGCGTCGAGGGGGCGCCCGGCACGCCCGTGGAGACCGACCCGGCCACCGGCACCTATGCGGTCGACCTCCCGGCCGGCAAGTCGTACACCCTGAAGGTCACCAGCAACTACCCGGGTTACCGGAGCGCCTCCAAGGACATCACCGTGGGCGACTCGGCGGTCTCCGCCAATGTGAGCCTGCCGGTGGATGTCTGGGCGGGCACCGCGCCCGGGTACACCGCTACGGACGAGGGCGTCACCGAGCCCTTCGACTCGACCACGTCCGCCCCCGAGGGCTGGACCGTCGACAACGCCGAGGGCACCACCGGCGGATGGGAATTCGACGACCCGGGCAAGCGGACGAACACCACCGGCGGCAAGGGCGCCTTCGCCATCGTGGACAGCGACAAGGCGGGCAGCGGAAAGATCCAGGACTCCACACTGACCAGCCCGTTCTACGACTTCTCGGGCACGGAGCTGCCCGAGCTGAGCTACCGGACCAGCTACAAGCCGTACTCCGGCCAGAAGGCCGACGTCGAGGTGAGCTCGGACGGTGGCACCACCTGGTCCAAGGTCTCCTCGCACACCACCGCCGTCACCGGCTCCAAGGTCACCCTGGCGCTCACCGACCAAGCCGGCAAGTCCGACGTCCGGGTGCGGTTCCACTTCACCGGCAAGTTCAGCTGGTGGTGGCAGCTCGATGACGTGTTCATCGGTTCCCGCGGTCTGTCGGCCGTCCCCGGCGGCCTCGTGGTCGGGCAGGTCACCGATGCCAACACCGGTGCCGGCATCGCAGGTGGGACGCTCACCGGTACCGGCGACGGCGCCGTGAGCACGACCTCGGCCGCCACCCCGGACGACGCGGCGCTCGGTGACGGCTTCTTCTGGGCCTTCGCGCCGGTCGGCAAGCAGACGGTGACGGCCGCGAAGGCCAAGTACACCAGCGCCTCCAAGGCTGTGACCCTCGCCGCCGACTCGACCGTGACCAAGGACTTCTCCCTCAAGGCGGGACGTCTGAAGGTCACCCCCGCCGCGGTCACCGCCCCGGTCGCCTGGGGTGGTGCGGCCACCAGAACCGTCACGATCAAGAACACCGGTGGCGCCGACGCCACCGTCAAGCTGGAGGAGAAGAGCGGCGCCTACACACCGGCCGCTTCGGGCGCCCCGCTGATCAGCGAGAAGGGGTCCTACTCGCCCCTGTCATCGAAGAGCCGGAAGGCCGGCAGAACCGCCGGCGCCACGGCCTCTCCGGCCGAAGGCGGTGACGCCTGGCAGACGGTGGCCGACCTGCCCGAGGCCGTCATGGACAACGCGGTCGCCGTGAACGACGGCAAGGTCTACTCGGCGTTCGGCTACGACGGTACGGACGACACCAGGTCGCTGTACTCCTACGACGCGGCGGACGGCTGGACGAAGCTGGCCGACGCGGCCGACACCCGGGAGGCGCCGGCCCGCGGGTTCATCAACGGGAAGCTGTACATCGCCGGCGGCTGGGGCGCCGGCGGGGATCCGGACGCCAAGCTGGAGATCTACGACCCCGCCTCCAACACCTGGACGACCGGCGCCTCCTCGCCGGCTCCGCTGGCGGGCGCGGGCTCCGCGGTCCTGAACGGCAAGCTGTACTCCGTCGGCGGCTGCACCACCGCGTGCGGCTCCACTTCCGTGACGGTCTACAACCCCTCGGACGACTCGTGGTCCACCGCGGCGGACTACCCGGAGAACGTGGCCTGGGAATCCTGCGGCACCATCAGCGGGCTGCTGTACTGCGCCGGCGGAACCAACAGTGCCGGTGAGCTGAAGTCCGCGTACGCCTACGACCCCGCCGCCGACTCCTGGTCTGCCCTGCCGGACATGCCGGAGACCGTGTGGGCCTCGTCCTACACGGCGGCCAACGGTCTGCTGCTGGTCTCCTCCGGTGTCAGCGGCGGCGCCCTCACCAATGCGGGGTACGCCTACGACCCGGACGCCGGGACCTGGTCGTCCCTGCCCAACGCCGACGTGGCGACCTACCGCGGCGGCGGAGCCCCCGGCTTCTACAAGGTCGGCGGGGCGGACGCTCCCAGCTCCCCGTCCACCGCGGTGGAACTGCTGGCCGGCTACGACCAGGCCGGCGGCTCGGACGTCAGCTGGCTGTCGCTGGACCCCTCGGAGGTCAAACTCCACCCGGGGGACAGCGTCTCGGTCGCGGTGGCAGTGAACGCCTCGGTCGAGGAGATCACCCAGCCCGGTGAGTTCACGGCCCAGATCGGCATCTCGGCCAGCACCCCCTACCCGGTGGCAGCGGTCCCCGTCACCATGACGGTGGCCCCGCCGAACACCTGGGGCAAGATCACCGGAACGGTGCTCGGCAAGTCGGCCACCGGCGCCACGGCACCCCTCAAGGGAGCGACCGTCCAGATCGACTCATGGGCGTCCTCGTACACCCTGATCACGGACAAGGACGGCCACTACTCCCTCTGGCTGGACGCCCGTAACAACCCCCTCACCGTGATCGTCGCCAAGGACGGTTACGCCCCGACGGTGGCCACCGTCAAGGTCATCAAGAAGGGAACCGTGACCACCGACTTCACCCTGAAGAAGGCGTAGGGAACGCGGCGGGCCCACCCCCGGGCCGGGCCCGCCGCACACCGGTCTACCCGAACCGGCAGCCGGCGGTCCACGTCGGCCCGCCGGGACTTCGAGTCGGCCGGGGCCTCCGGACGGCTGACGCGTCGGGTGACGCGTCAGCCGTCCGGCGGTGATGGCGCGCGCCGCGGAACCCGTACCTTCCCTGGGCCCGTGCCGCCCGGCGTCACGCTCCCAGAACCGGGTAGTCCGTGTAACCGCGGTGGTCGCCCCCGTAGAACGTGGCGGCGTCCGGGGTGTTGAAAGGACCGCCCGCGCGCAGCCGCTCGGGCAGGTCCGGGTTGGCCAGGAACAGCACGCCGTACGAGACGATGTCGGCCACTCCCTCCTCGATCAGCGCGAGCGCCTCGGGTCCCGTCGGCCCCTCGCTCGCCGGGTTGAGGACGAGGGTGCCGTTGAACTGCTTGCGCAGGGACTCGGTCAGCTCACGGTCGCCGGCCGCCCCCTCGACGAGGTGCAGATAGGCGAGCCCGAGCGGCTCGACCGCCTGTACCAGTGCGCTGTACGTGGCCTCGGGCGCGGGCTCGTCGATGTCGTTGTACCCGTTGCCGGGCGAGAGGCGGATCGCGGTGCGGGCGGCACCGATCTCGGCGGCGACGGCGCGCACGGTCTCCAGGGCGAAGCGGATCCGGCCCTCCACGGAGCCGCCCCACGCGTCGGTGCGGAGGTTGGAGTTGGGCGCCAGGAACTGGTGGATCAGGTATCCGTTGGCGCCGTGCAGCTCCACCCCGTCGAAGCCGGCGTCCACCGCGTTGCGCGCCGCCGTCACGAAGTCGGCGATCGTCGCCCGGATCTCGGCGTCGGTCAGCTCGCGCGGGGTGACGAAGTCCTTCGGACCCTCGTGGGTGAAGACCTGCCCTGCGGCCGCGACCGCGGAGGCGCCGACGGGGACGAGCCCGTCGGGCAGCAGGACCGGGTGGCCGATGCGGCCGGTGTGCATGACCTGCGCGAATATCCTGCCGCCCCGGGCGTGCACGGCGTCGGTGACGTTGCGCCAGCCGGCGATCTGCGCGGCGCTGTGCAGTCCTGGGGTGCTCGGGTATCCCTGGCCCCCGGCCGACGGCTGGATGCCCTCGGTGATGAGGAGCCCGGCCGAGGCCCGCTGGGCGTAGTACTCCGCGGTGAGCTCACCGGGCGCCCCACCCTCGCCCGCCCGGCTGCGGGTCATCGGCGCCAGGGCGATGCGGTTGGCGAGCGGGGTGCCGGCCAGGTCGAGCGGGTCGAATGCGGTGGTCATGAGAAGCCCCCAGAAAGAGATATGTGGTCGGCCAACCAAAACTATGTGGTCGACCAAGCATCTGCGACGGGTGCCACTCTAGCGCATTACTTGGCCGACCAAGGTAAAGTTGGCGGGACGCCGCGTCCGGCGGCCGCGGAGCCGCCGCGCACCACCAGAGGAGCCCCGATGACCTCCGATCCCGCCTGTACCGAGCTGCCCAGCGCCGCACGCGGCGGTCCGGTCAGCCATGCCGTGTCGCGGGTCGCACGGCTCCACCGGATCGCGGCGGGCAAGCTGCTCAAGGGGGCGGGCCTCTACCCCGGCCAGGAGTTCCTGATGATGTACCTCTGGGACGCGGGGGCGGTCCGGCAGTCCGAGGTGATCAAGGCGGTCGACCTGGACCCGTCCACCGTCACCAAGATGCTCCAGCGCCTGGAGCAGTCCGGACACGTCCGCCGCAGCCCCGACCCGGCCGACCGCAGGGCCGTCCTGGTCGAGGCCACCGACAACAGCTGCGCACTGCTCTCCGACGTGGAACGGGCCTGGACGAGCCTTGAGGAGCACACCCTCGCGGGCCTGGACACCGGGGAGCGCAAGGAGCTGGCCAGACTGCTGGCCCGGGTCGAGGAGAACCTCTGCCGGGAGACGGCTGACTGCCCGGAGAACCGCTGATGGCCTCGGGCGGGAAACGGCCGGACCCTCCGGAGAACCGCTGACGCCCCAGGGTCAGCCCCCGAGCACGTCCAGCGCCCGGTCCACGTCGGCCTCGGTGTTGTAGAGGTGGAAGGCCGCCCGCAGATTGCCGGCCCGGTCGGACACCATCACCCCGGCGCGCTCCAGGTCCGCGGCCCGGCCACCGAGCCCGGGCGCGCCGACGACGGCCGTCGTCCCCGGCACGGGCTTGTGGCCCAGCCCTTCCAGCCCCTGCCGGAACCGGGCCGCGAGCCCGGTGGCGTGGTCGTGGAGGGCGTCGACGCCGATCTCGTTCAGCAGCGCGAGGGAGTGCTCGGCGCCGTGGTACGGGAGGAACGCGGGAGGCTCGTCGTAGCGGCGGGCGTCGGGGGCGAGCGTCCCGACCGGTTCGTACAGGCTGTTCCACGAGTCCGCGGCCGCGACCCAGCCCGCGAAGACCGGCGGCAGCGACCGCTGCGCGTCCTCGGTGACCGTGAGGAACGACGTGCCCCGCGGGCAGAGCAGGAACTTGAAGCCACCGGTGACCGTGTAGTCGTACGCCCCCGCGTCCAGCGGCAGCCAGCCCGCGGACTGAGTGGCGTCGAGCAGCGTACGGGCCCCGTGGGCGGCGGCAGCGGCCCGTACCGCGTCCAGGCCGGCGAGCCGGCCGTCGGCTGACTGCACCGAGGAGAAGGCGACGAGCGCGGTCCCGGGTCGCACCGCGTCGGCCAGCTCCGCCAGCGGTACGTAGCGCATCCGGAGGTCACCACGGACCGCGAACGGGCTGGTGACCGAGCTGAACTCGCCCTCGGGCGCCAGGACTTCGGCCCCGGCCGGCAGCGAGCAGGCGATCAGGCCCACATGGACGGCGACCGAGCTGCCGACCGCGACCCGGCCGGCGTCGACCCCGGCGAGCCGCGCGAAGCCGGCCCTGGCCCGGTCCACCGCGCCGAAGTCGCCCGCACCGGCCCTGCGACCGGTGGCGTTCTCCTCGGCGAGCGCCTTCACGGCGTCGACGGTACGACGGGGCAGCAGCCCGCAGGAGGAGGTGTTGAGGTAGGCGGTCTCCGGCGCGAACTCGGCGGCCACCGCACGGCTGAGCGAAGAGATCATCATGGGCCCAGCCTGAATCCCCCTTAACTCATAGTCAATCACCAAGAGTTAAGGGGTCCACCCAAGCGAAGCTTATGGGTGCAGCTCACAGGCTCAGACAGTGCCGCCGGCCTGCGGAACCTCGCAGGCCCCGTCGGCGTCGCATGCCGCCGCGTCTCCGCCGACCACGGTCAGCGGGCGGTCCTTCCATGCCTGCTCCAGCGCCTGGGCGAAGACCTCGGCGGGCTGGCCGCCGGAGATGCCGTAGCGCCGGTCGAGCACGAAGAACGGCACCGCGTTGGCGCCCAGTTCGGACGCCTCCCGCTCGTCGGCCCGCACCTCGTCCGCGTACGCCTCGGGATCGGCGAGCACCGCGCGCGCCTCGTCCGCGTCGAGACCGGCCTCGACGGCCAGCCCGACCAGCACCTCGTCGTCGTAGACGGAACGCTCTTCGGCGAAGTTCGCCCGGTAGGCGAGGTTCAGCAGCTCGTCCTGGCGGCCGCGGGCCTTGGCCAGGTGCAGCAGCCGGTGGATGTCGAAGGTGCTGCCGTGGTCACGGCCCTCGGCGCGGTAGCCGAGCCCTTCGGCCTGCGCGTTGGCCGCGACGTTCGCCTCCATGGAGCGCGCTTCCTCGGGGGTGCGCCCGTACTTCTGCGCCAGCATGTCGATGACCAGCGCGGTGTCGCCCTTGGCGCGCCCGGGGTCGAGCTCGAAGGAACGGTGGACCACCTCGACCTCGTCGCGGTGGGCGAACCCTGCCAGGCCCTTCTCGAACCGGGCCTTGCCGATGTAGCACCACGGGCAGGCGATGTCGCTCCAGATCTCGACGCGCATGACTCTTCTTCTCTCCAGGCTCTCGTGCGGCTGCTCCCGCAGCACGGAGGGACCCTCCGCTCAGGGGCAAACGCGTATCGGGGTGCCGGCCATTCCCGGGCCCGGGCCCTGCCTCGGACCAGCGGTCCGGCCACCCGGCCACCCGGCTACCCGGCTACAGGACGGTGCGGTCCATCGGACGGGGCAGCGGATCCAGCGCTCCGGCGTCACGGAGGCGCACATAGGCGTCCACGACGGTCTCGATGTCCCCGGGAGGCGCGATGTCGAGGAGTACGCCCGCCCCGCGCAGTTCCTCGCGGGCCACACCCACCCCGGCGGGAGCCGGCCCCGCGCGCCCCGGGGAGAGGTAGGCGAGCCGGCCGACGCTCACATGGGAGAGCGTGTAGTCGAAGCCGGCCCGGTCCTCCAGCGCGTCGAGCAACTCGTCGTCCGTCGCATCACCGAAGTCCGGCTCCCAGATGTCCGCGATCAGCGCGAGGAGCGCGGCTTCGGGGACCTCGGCACCGTCCGGGGAGACGACCGTCAGCACGACGGCCTGGGTCACGTACTCCGACTCACCGCCGCCGCGCCCGGAGACCCCGGCCTCCCAGCCCGGCTCACCCTGGCTCGCCAGGCGCAGCCCGGCCCCGTCCGAGGTCTGCGGGGAGTCGTGGTCGGCCTGGAGCGCGGCCGCCAGCTCCGCCTCGTCGGGCCGGAGCTCCGTGGGGCGGCCGGAGGTGTGGTGCCGGGTCCAGGTCCACGGCTGTCCCGTGGGCACGGAGGAGGCTGCCGGAAGGAGCGCGGGCAGCGCGTCCAGCATTGCCTTCCAGCGTCCCGCCAGCTCCTGGGGTGTCTCCTTCCGGGGGCCCCAGAAGACCCGCACCATACGTCGCATGTCCTGCCTCCACCGTGGTGTGCCGCCGCGAGTCCGGCCGCAGTCCGCCGGGTCAGCCCGCCCGCCGACGGTACCGCCCGGGGGCCGTGCCGTAGCCGCTCGAACGCCTGGACGGAGGCGAATTCCGAGGCATATCGGCCTCGTTGGGCAACCGGACGCAGGGACCCACTCAAGCACTGGACACACATGACAACGACGCCCTGCTGAACGCCATGCGGAACCTGCGAGCGGCTGCCTACTGCGCGGAGTCCGTCAACGCCGACATCGACAGAATCCTGCGCGAAGGCGGCTACCGGGGTACCTCTCGCCGTCCTGCAACGGGGAAAGCGGCCAACTGCGATTATCCGAAGGTGCCTCTCGGCTGAACCGGCGAGCGGGCATCGTGACGGGCCTCGGGTCTCCAGGCGCCCACGACCAACGGGAAGCCCCACACGCACCGATGCCCCCGCCCTCCGGACAAGAGAGGAAGGCGGGGGCATCGAGTCACGCTTCGGTCAGCTGCCGTCGCGCAGGTCCGCGAGGCCCGTCGGGCGGAACTCGATCCGGTCGAAGGAGACCTCGCAGCCCTCACCCGTGGGCGACTGGGCGAGGAAGCCGATGGACGCGCCGGCGGCCCGGTCCGCGTCGCCCAGGGCGAAGACGCGGACGAAGGTCCACTTCTCGCCGTCGGGTGAGGCGTGGCAGGCGAAGGCGTTGCCGGTGCGGCTCAGGCGCAGCCAGTAGGTGTCGCCGTCCACGACGAAGGAGTTGACGTCGTCGGAGTGGCCGCGGGTGACGACGGTGCAGATGGTGGGGCGGTCCGGGGAGAGCTCCAGGCAGATCTTGGCCCACTCCCGGTCGCCGACGTGGAGGTAGAGGACCCCCGCGTCGAAGGCGGCGGCGAAGCCGACGCGTACCCGGGCGATCAGCTGGAAGTCGCCTGCCGGCGCGGGGCCCAGGAGGCGGGGTGCGTCGCTCTCCGTGTCGAGGGCGTCGCCGCCCGGCGGGACGAAGCGGTCCTGTCGGGCGCCCGCGCTGCCGGTGAGTACACCGTCCTCGTAGTTCCAGCCCGTGGCGGGGCCGAACGGCTCCAGGCCGAAGGGGAGTTCGGGAAGGCTCAGGGTCATGCGGGGTGTCCGTTCACGCGGCGGGGCAGGTCCTGCGGGTTGTCCTCGCGGAGCTCCGGCGGGAGCAGCGCCTCGGGGGTGGTCTGGTAGGTGACCGGGCGCAGCCAGCGCTCGATCGCGGTGGCGCCGACCGAGGTGGACGTGGAGGTGGTGGCCGGGTACGGGCCGCCGTGGTGCTGGGCGGGCGCGACGGCGACGCCGGTCGGCCAGCCGTTGACCAGGACGCGTCCGGCGAGCGGGGTGAGCGCGGCGAGGAGTCCGGCGGCGCTGCCGTCCGCCTCCTCGGTGGCGATCTGGAGGGTGGCGGTGAGGTTGCCGGGCAGCCGGGACAGGACCGCGGTGATCTCGTCCTCGGAGGTGTAGCGGGCGACGACGGTGACCGGGCCGAAGCACTCCTCCAGCAGGGCGTCGTGCGCCCCCTCGGTGGCGAGCAGGTGCGCCGGTACGGTCAGGAAGCCGGCCGCGACGGTGTGCTCGCCGCCGGCTCCGGGGGTGACAGGGAGCTCCACGCCCGGAAGTGCGGCGCGCTCGCTCACTCCGGCGAGGAAGGCGTCGCGCATGCGGTGGTCGAGGAGGACTCCGGCCTCGGTGTCGCTGACCGCTCCGGTGAGGGACTTCAGCAGCCGGTCGCCGCTCTCGCCCGCGGGGGCGAGGACGAAGCCGGGCTTGGTGCAGAACTGGCCCGCGCCCATGGTGATCGAGCCCGCGAGCCCCGCGCCGATCTGCTCGCCGCGCTCGGCGGCGGCCGCCTCGGTGATGACGACGGGGTTGAGCGAGCCGAGCTCACCGTGGAAGGGGATGGGGACCGGCCGTGCGGCCGCCGCGTCGAAGAGGGCACGGCCGCCGCGGATCGAGCCGGTGAAACCGGCGGCGCTGACGAGCGGGTGCCTGACCAGTTCGACGCCCGCCTGGAAGCCGTGCACCAGGGTGACGACGTCCTCGGGCAGCCCGTGCTGCGCCGCGGCCCTGCGCAGGAGCGAGGCGCACAGTTCGGAGGTCGCCGGGTGGTCGGGGTGCGCCTTGATCACGACCGGGCAGCCGGCCGCGAGGGCGCTGGCGGTGTCGCCGCCGGGTACGGAGAAGGCGAGCGGGAAGTTGCTGGCCGCGTAGACGGCGACGACGCCGAGCGGGATCTTGTAGCGCCGCAGGTCGGGCCACGGCGGGGTGCGGGTGGCGTCCGCGTGGTCGATGTGGATGTCGAGGTACGCACCCTCGTCGACGACCTCCGCGAACGCGCGCAACTGGGCTGCTGTGCGGGCGAGTTCCCCGGTCAGCCGGGCCGGGCCGAGCGCCGTCTCGGCGTCGGCCGCCTCGATCACGTGCTCACCGGCCCCGGCGAGCAGATCGGCCGCGGTGCGCAGGAACGCGGCGCGCACGGCGCGGTCCGCGAGGGAGGCCCGTACGGCGTGGGCGGCCCGGACCACGCGGTCGACCTCCTCCGCTGTAGCCTCCACCGCAACCTGCTCACGCGGGTTCCCGGTGCGGGGGTCGACGCTCCAGACTGGTGCTGCTGCCACCGTGTTTCCTTCCGCTCCACTGCCACACATCAGAAGTGTTCGGTATTCTGAACAGAGTTCCTGATCGTGAATATGAAGCGACTCTATTTCCGGGCGTTCGGTGTTGGCAAGAAGTCGCAGGGTTTCCCAAGTGGGCTGGAAGGGGCGTTGGGCATGTCGGTTGCCGAGTCTGGTGGGGCACAGGTCAAGTCCGCGGTACGGACGGTGGAGTTGCTGGAGTACTTCGCCGGGCGGCCGGGCATGCACTCCCTCGCCGCGGTGCAGGAGGCCGTCGGCTACCCCAAGTCCAGCCTCTACATGCTGCTGCGCACACTGGTAGAGCTCGGCTGGGTGGAGACGGACGCGACGGGGACGCGGTACGGGATCGGTGTGCGCGCGCTGCTGGTAGGCACCTCGTACATCGACGGCGACGAGGTCGTCGCGGCCGCCCGCCCGACCCTGGACCGGCTCTCCGACGACACCACGGAGACCATCCACCTCGCCCGCCTCGACGGAACGAACGTGGTCTACCTCGCCACCCGCCAGTCCCAGCACTACCTGCGCCCCTTCACCCGCGTCGGCCGCCGGCTGCCCGCGCACTCGACCTCGCTCGGGAAGGCGCTGCTGGCCACCCACAGCGACGAGCAGGTCCGCAAGATGCTGCCCGAGACGCTGCCCGCGCTGACCGAGCACACCCTGACCGACCGGGAGAAGCTCATCGAGGAGCTGCACCTGATCCGCGAGCAGGGCTACGCGGTGGACCGCGAGGAGAACACCCTGGGGCTGCGCTGCTTCGGGGTCGCGGTCCCGTACCGCACCCCGGCCCGGGACGCCATCAGCTGCTCGGTGCCGGTCGCCCGGCTCACACCGGCGCACGAGCAGATGGTCAAGGACGCGCTGTTCGACGCGCGGGACCGGCTGACCCTCGCGACCCGGCGGCTCTGACGGTGGGCGTCTCGCTGCGCGCGGTGCGGGACACCGACCTGCCGTTGTTCTTCGCCTGGATGTCCGACCCCGAGTCGGTCCGTACGGCCGCTTTCACCAGCGAGGACCCGGCCGACCGGCACGCGTTCGACGCGCACTGGGCGCGCGTCCTCGCGGATCCGTCGGTCGTGACGCGCACGGTGCTCGAGGACGGTGTGGTGGTCGGCAGCGCCGGAGCGTACGGGGCGCCGGACGACCGGCAGGTCACGTACTGGATCGACCGGGAACTCTGGGGCCGCGGCCTGGCCACGGCCGCGCTGGGCGCCCTGCTCGACGTCGTACCGGAACGCCCGCTGCACGCACGCGCCGCGGCCGACAACGCGGGATCGCGGCGGGTCCTGGAGAAGTGCGGGTTCGCCGTGACGGGCGAGGACCACGGCTATGCGCACGCGCGCGGCGAGGAGACGGACGAGCTGCTGTTCACCCTGCCCGGGTGAGGACCGCCGCCCCGTCCCACGCGGCAGGCCGGCCGGCCCGCCGCGTAATCCGCCATGACCATCGGGGCCTCGAACACCACTCCGATAACATGCTCGAATTCATGGCGATTGACCTCATCGTCCACACCGCACCGGCGAACCACGCCACTCGGCGCGACAAATGACCCATGTCGTGACGTACTCCACCAGAATCTAACAAATCGGCCAAACTCTTGATACCTATAGCATCGCGGGTGTTTTCGCGAATAACCAACGGAACCACGCCCGGTGGCCGGTGTCGGCCGAAGGCGCTGTTGTGGGCCGCGGCGGGCATGGTGGGCCTCGGATTCCTCGTCGCTCTCGAAATCGCCGCGCGTCACTACGGACTGCCGGGACCGATCGCCGCCCAGGCGCGAGAGGTGATATTCGCTCCCGCCTCGGGGTTCCTGCTGTACGCCAGCATGGGCCTGATGATGGTGGTGCTCACCTGGCGGCAGCGGTTCATCGCGATCGGGACCGCGATCGGTATCGACCTCGTCATCCTGCTGGTGCGCTGGGTGGCCGACGCGCCGGTGACCCACGGCCACCCCTTCGGCAACGGCGCGCTGTGGGTGATCCTGGGGTGCGCGGTCATCGCCGTCACCCGGCGCACCGGTGCTGAACGCCTCCTGTTGCTCAAGGGTGTCGGGCTGGGCCTGCTGCTGGTGACCGGCCGCAAGACCGGCGACACCTGGTTGCTCATCACCTCGAAGACCCGCCCGCTGGTGATCGACCAGTACGTGGCGACCGCCGACCACGCGCTGGGCAACCCGTCGTGGCTGGTGGGCCGGATGGTCAGGGCCACCGGTTCGTTCGGCGAGGTCTTCCTCGACTCCGTCTACACCCAGCTCGCGGTGGCCGCGGTCGTCGTCGCCCTGTACCAGCTGCGCAACGTGTCGGCCGAACGCCGCTTCCCGGCCCACCATCTGGTGCGCACCTTCCTGGTCATCGGCCTCCTCGGGCCGGCCATCTACATGATCTACCCGGTGGTCGGACCGGTCTTCGCCTTCGGCGCCGACGGCGGGCACTGGGCCGCGGCCAACCTGTGGCCCGACACCCTGCCGCCCCGCAGCGGCCCCCACCACATGCCGTTCGACGACTTCACCCCGCGCAACTGCATGCCCAGCCTGCACACGGCGTGGGCCACCACGATCTTCATCCACTCCCGCAAGGGCCCCCGCCTCCTGCGCTACGCGGGCACGTTCTGGCTGATCGCCACACTCGCCGCGACGCTGGGCTTCGGCTACCACTACGGCATCGACATCATCACCGGCGTGATCTTCACCATCACGATCGAGACGGCCCTGCGCTCGCTCGAACGCGGCTGGGACCGGTCCGGAATCCAGCTGGTCGCCTACGGCAGCACGGTCTTCGCCGCGATCCTGGTGGCCGCCCGCTGGCTGCCGACGCAGATGGCCGCCCACGCCTGGCTGTTCGGTCCGCTGCTCATCGGGGCGATGGTCTCGGTGATCTACGCGTACGTGCGCACCACCCGGCAGTGGGATCCGAAGCCCGCCCCGGTGCGGCAGCCGGAACTGCGGCCCGAACTGGTCTGACCCGCCGCGACGGTCCGCCACAGCGGCTCGGCGCAGCGGTCCGCCGCGAAGGCCCGGCACGCCGATCCGACACACGACGATCCGTCCCCGCCGTCCGACACACGACGATCCGTCTCCGCCGTCCGGCGGAGACGGATCGTCGCCGGGCAGGACGCGCCCCGCCCGGCCGCGCGGCAGCGTGAGTGCCATGACGCAGACACCTCTCGCACCCGCTCCCGCACCGGCCGCCGCTCCGGTCACCGACCGCCTCCGCACCGTGCTGCGCTGCGTCGCGATCGTCTCCTGCCTGCCCTACATCGTCCTCAAGGCCGCCTGGATCTCGGGCAGTCACGTCGGCATCCCGGACGGCAGCTCGCTCCTCGACCACCGCACCACGATGGCCGTCGCGAACGGCGCGTCGGTGCTGATGGACAGCGCGGTCGTGGTCATCGCCCTGCTGCTCACCCAGGCCTGGGGCCGGCGGGTGCCCGCCTGGCTGCTCGCCCTGCCGATGTGGGTGGCCACCGGTCTGCTGCTGCCGATCATGACCGGCTATCCGCTCCAGCTCCTGGTCCGGCTTCTGGGCGGGAGGACGGTCAACAAGGGTGACGTGGGCCGGCCCTTCCTGGACGAGTGGGTCTTCGGCGTCGTCTACACCGGCTTCATCATCCAGGGGCTGGCCCTCGGCACCCTGTTCGCGCTGTACGCCAAGGACCGCTGGGGCCACCTCTGGCAGGGCACGCTGCGCGAACTGCCGGACAGCCCCACCGCTCCCGTGCTGCGGGCCGCCGCCGTCGCCGCCTCGCTGATCGCGCTGGTGCCCGGCGCCCTGCACCTGCTCTGGGCCGCCGGTTCGACGGCCGGCCTCAACGAGGGCCGGATCGAGGAGCGCACCAGCGGCTCCGCGGTGCTCGAAGCGGTCTACGTCCTCTTCGTCGCCGTCACCGTCGCCGGGGTCCTGCTCCTCGCCTTCCGCCGCGACTCCGCGCTGCTGCTGCGGGTGCCGCTCGCCCTGGCCTGGGGCGGATCCGGAGCGACGGCCTGCTGGGGCGGCTGGATGAGCATCGCCTCGCTGAGCGATGTCGACGACATCGCCGATCGGCCCACGGCCACCATGGTGCTCATCTACGCTGTCCAGATGCTGGTCGGGACGCTCGTGATGACGCTGGGCGCGTACTTCCTGGCGGAGCGAGCGGCCGCGACCCGGCCGGCGAGCCCCCGGGCGTGACGCCCCTGCTCGGCCGACGGGCCCGGCAGCGCTGGCTGCACCTGATCATCGGCGGCGCCCTTCTGATGCCGTACTTCCTCGTCGGCACGGTGATCGTCGGCCTGTACCGTCCGGACGTCAACGTCTTCAACTCACCGGTCAACCAGCTGATCGCGTTCGCCTACGCCCTGCCGATGGCCGCGGTCACCGCGCTCGTCCCGCTCGCCCGGCCGCTCTCGGTGGCCGTCGCCCGCGCGCTGTGCGGGCTGCCGCCGGACCGGCCGCTCGCGGACGGGCCGGCCAGGACCCGGCAGGCCAGGGTCCGTTCGGCGGCCTGGTTCACCCTCCATGTGGGGCTCGGCGGTGTCATCAGCGGGATGACGCTGGCACTGGTGCCGTTCGCCGTGGGTGTCATGGGGCTGTCGTTCTTCGCAGGACTGCGGGAACCCCTGTCGATGTATCTGCCGGAGGGCCTGGACCGGACCTGGGTCCTGGCCCTGGCGCCCTTCGCCGGGATCGCGATGCTCGTGGCCCTGACCGGATGCGCGGCGGCGGCCGGGGCACTGCTGGCGAACCGGGCGCCGGTCCTGCTGGGCCCGACCCCGGACGACCGGCTGGCCGCCGCCGAACGCCGTGCGGCCGAACTGGCGGTCCGTAACCGGCTGGCCCGCGAACTGCACGACTCGGTCGGCCACGCGCTCAGCGCCGTCACCCTCCAGGCGGGCGCGGCCCGCAGGGTTCTGGACAGCGACCCGGAGTTCGTCCGGGCCGCGCTGACCGCGATCGAGGAGACGACCCGGCGTACCGTCGGCGAGCTCGACACCGTGCTGGGGCTGCTGCGCCGGGACGGCAACGGGGCCGGGGACGGGGCGCCGGACCAGCCGTCCGGCCCGGGGCTCGACGCGCTGGACGGTTTGCTGGCGCACTGCGGGCTGCCCGTCGCGTACGTCGCCGGCGGCGATCCGGACGGCGTCCCGGGGACGGTGTCCCGCGAGGCGTACCGGATCGTGCAGGAAGGGCTGAGCAACGCGCTGCGGCACGGCGGGCGCGGTGGACCGGTGCGCCTGCGGATCACGGTGCACGCCGCCGGGGAACTGGAGATCGTCCTGGCCAGTCCGCTGCCCGAACGGCCGGCGGCGGTACGCCCCGGAGGCGGCCGCGGGCTGCGCGGCATCGCCGAGCGGGCCGTCCTGCTCGGCGGCCGTACCGAGGCCGGCGAACACGACGGCCACTGGCGGCTCACCGCCCTCCTCCCCCTCCACACCCCCGCACAGGAGCAGCGATGAGCACACCGGTCCGGATCGTCCTCGCCGACGACGAACGCATGGTCCGCACCGCCCTGCGGGCCATCCTGGACGCGGAGACCGGCCTGGAGGTCGTCGGCGAGGCCTCGACGGGTGCCGAGGCCGTCTCCGTGGTGCGCGAACTGCGGCCCGATGTGGTGCTGATGGATGTGCGGATGCCGGAGATCGACGGGATCCGGGCGACGGAGCAGATCCTGGCCACGCTCGACCCCGCCCCGCGCGTCGTCGTCGTCACCACCTTCGAGAACGACGCCTATGTGTACGACGCGCTGCGTGTCGGGGCGGCGGGCTTCCTGCTCAAGCGGGCGGCGGCCGAGGACCTGGTGCAGGCGGTACGGCTGGTCGCCCGCAGCGACTCCCTGCTCTTCCCCTCCGCGGTACGGGGGCTGGCGGCCGCGTACGGGAAACGGCAGCCGGCCGCCGCTCCGCCGTGGGTGGCCAGGCTCACCGACCGGGAGGCGGACGTGCTCCGGCTGATGGCGAGCGGGCTCACCAACGCGGAGATCGCCGGCCGGCTGCGGGTGGGCCCGGCGACGGCGAAGAGCCACGTGGCGGCCGTCCTCGCGAAGACCGGTGCCCGGGACCGCACGCAGGCGGTCATCGCGGCGTACGAGTCGGGGTTCATCACGCCCCGCTGACCCGGCTGCCAGGACTTGTCCGCAGAGCCATGGTCACCCCTCGGCCGCCTACGACTCCGGCTCCCGTGACTTCGCGGACACGACCTGGCCGCTTTCATGAGGAATGGGTGAGAAGCGGCACAACCGGGAACGGAGCGCGGCGTCCCGCTCGTCCCTCCAGCGGGATGAACAAGACGATCAGGCGCGCCTCGGTCTTCTCCCTGCTGCTGGTCCTCGCCCTCCTGGGGCGGGCGACCTGGGTGCAGGCGTACCAGGCCCGGGCGCTCGCAGACGACGACCACAACCGGCGGAAGACCATCGCGCAGTACGCGCAGCCGCTCGGCGACATCATCGTGGCCGGCTCCCCGGTCACCGGATCGAAGAGGACGGAGGGTGGTGATCTCGCGTACAAACGCACCTACAAGGGCGGCGATCTGTACTCGGCCGTCACCGGTTACGGCTCACAGGCCTACGGTTCCACCCAGCTCGAAGGGATCTACAGCGAGGTGCTGGACGGCACCGACACCCGGCTGAAGAATCCGCTGGACGCGCTGACCGGCAAGCGGAGCGCACCCGGCAACGTGCTGACGACGATCGACCCGGCGGTGCAGAAGGCGGCGTCCGAGGCGCTCGGCGACGACAAGGGCGCCGCCGTCGCGATCGACCCGAAGAGCGGGCAGATCCTCGGGATGGTCTCCTCCCCGTCCTACGACCCGTCCACCATCAGCGGGACGACGGACGGCGACGCCTGGCAGAAGCTGCTCGCCGACCCGGACAAGCCGCTGGTCAACCGCGCACTGCGGCAGCCGCTGGCGCCGGGTTCGACGTTCAAGCTGGTGGTGGCCGCGGCCGCGCTGGAGAACGGGCTGTACGGCTCGGTCGACGAGCCGACGAAGAGCCCCGTCCCGTACACGCTGCCCGGTACCAGCACCGTCCTGAAGAACGAGAGCGCCACTGCCCCCTGCGAGAACGCGACCCTGCGCGTGGCGTTGCAGTACTCCTGCAACAACGTCTTCGGCAAGGTCGCCGCCGATCTCGGCCAGGACAAGGTACGGGCGATGGCGGAGAAGTTCGGGTTCAACACCGGGAAGCTCGATGTGCCGGTCCGGGCCTCGAAGAGCGTCTACCCGTCCGGGATGGACAAGGCGCAGACGGCGCTGAGCGGTATCGGCCAGTTCGAGGTCACCGCCACGCCGCTCCAGATCGCCATGGTCTCCGCGGCCCTGGCCAACGGCGGCGAGCTGGCCGCACCGCACATGGTCTCCAAGGTGACGGACGCGGACGGCGGCACGCTGGAGGACTTCGAGGACGGTGACATGAAGCGGATCGTCTCCTCGTCCACGGCCAGCCAGCTGCGCAGCGCGATGGTGACCGTGGTGGAGGAAGGCACCGGCACCAACGCCCGGATCGACGGGGCCGAGGTGGGCGGCAAGACGGGCACCGCGGAGAACGGGGTGGACAACAGCAACACCCCGTACGCCTGGTTCACCTCGTACGCGAAGGACGACAGCGACGGCCAGGAGGTCGCGGTCGCCGTGATCGTGGAGGACTCGGGCTCGGCGGCCTCGGAGGTCAGCGGCAACGGCCTCGCGGCCCCGATCGCCCAGAAGATGATGAAAGCCGCGCTCCAGCGGTAAGCGGGACATGAGAGACGTCCCGGCACCCCGATTCGGGTGCCGGGACGTCTCTCATGTCCCGGGCCTCTTCAGGTTTTCGCCCGGTTACGTCTTACTTGGTTACGCACCCACGTCGAAGCGCTTCCGTGACGCGCTGGTACGCTCTCGCCCCGCCCGCCCGCTGCGGGCGGCGGGTGGGAACGTACACAGTCCGACCGTGCGGGCACCGGGATTCGAGCGCTGAGATGAGGTAGCTGTGGGCACATCCATCGACCACGCCGATGCCGCTGCCGCCGAGTTCCATGAGTTCTTCGAGGCCCATTACGCCGAACTCGCGCGGCTGGCGCATCTGCTGACCGGCGAGGCCGATGCCGCCGACGATCTGGCGGCAGACGCCCTGCTGGCGCTCTGGCACCGCTGGGACCGGGTCAGGGACGCCGACCATCCGGTGGCGTACGCGCGCGGCGTCGTCGCCAACATGGCGCGGACCCGGATCCGCACGGCGGTACGCGAGCGACGGCGGATCGCGCTGTTCTGGGCCCCGCGCGGCGGCGGGGACGCGGTCGACGATCCGGACGTGTCGGCGGTCGTGGACGTCCAGGGGGCCCTGCGCAGGCTGCCGTTCCGCAAGCGCGCGTGCGTGGTGCTGCGGCATGCCTTCGACCTCTCGGAGCGGGACACCTCGCTGGTGCTCGGGATCTCGGTGGGTACGGTGAAGAGCCAGACCTCACGGGCCGTCGCGGAACTGCAGCGGCTGCTGGGCCCGGAGACGCCCGGCGCCTCGCATGTGCAGGCGGCCGTGGCGGCGCAGCGCAGCGGAGGAGACCGGTGAAGGACGAGGAGCTGTCCGTGCGGCTGCGGGAGGCCGCCGAGGCGCACCGCCCCGACCGGGAGCGGATGCTGGCCCGGGTGGAGCGGGGCATGGCCGAGGGCCGTCCGCCGGCCCGGGTGGTGCGCCCCCGGCGTGCGGCGGCTCCATGGCTGCGGGTCGCGGGGGCGACGGCCGCGGTCTGCGGGGTGCTGGCGTTCGGCGCGGTGGCCGTCACGTCCGCCGGTGAGGGCGGATCGCACGGGGAGCATGTCGCGGCGCCCGCGGCGTCCTCCCCCGCGCCGTCCGTGACCCCGCCGGCGGGCCTCGGTTCGCTGCGCACCGAGGACGGGCCGCTGTGGGCGGACGGTGCCGTGGACCCGCACTCCAACGCGTACTGGGCCCAGAGCGAGGTGACACTGCGGACGTCCGAGCCGCTCACCTCGCTCACCGTGGAGCTGCGGATCGCTCTCACCGGCGGGGTGAACAGCACCGGTTCCTGGCGCTCGCTGCCGGCGAAGGACTTCACCGTGTCCGTGAGCGAGGACGGCGGCCATCTCGTCTACCGGTGGGCGCTGCGGGCGGGCCGGACCGTGCCCGCCGGTACCCACACGTTCGCGGGGCAGTACAACCACGCGGAGGGCGACCGGGACGCGGCGGGCGACTACCTGACGGCGCACGCGGTCCGCGCCGACGGTGAACGGGCCTCGGTGGGCGACTACTTCGGGCCGGACCACTGACCGGCCGGCCCGGACGGAAAGAAGACGGCTGAACCCGGCAACCCTTGTCCCCAGCGGTGGCGACCAAGAAGCGCAACGCTCCCCCCACCACCGAGGAACGGGACACCGACATGAAGAATCGAGCCGCACCGCACGGCAGTCACGCGCGACGCACCGGCCGCCGCCGCATGATCGCCGCTTCGACCACCGCGCTGGCGCTCACCGGCGCCGCGCTCACCACCGGCCTGCTGGTCCAGTCTGCCGGAGCGGCCCCCGCCGCCGCGGCCGCCGCGTGGCCGACGCCATCGGGTTCGCAGGCCGTCTCGGCGACCATCAAGGTCTCGGGGACGTACGACGGCAAACTGAAGCGCTTCTACGGAAGCGGGGACCTGGGCGACGGCGGTCAGGACGAGGGTCAGGACCCGATCTTCGAACTGGCCGACGGGGCGGTCCTGAAGAACGTCGTCGTCGGTTCGCCGGCCGCCGACGGCATCCACTGCAAGGGCAGCTGCACGATCCAGAACGTCTGGTGGGAGGACGTCGGCGAGGACGCGGCGTCCTTCAAGGGCACCTCGTCGGGCGCCACGTACAAGGTGACCGGCGGCGGCGCCAGGAAGGCCGACGACAAGGTCTTCCAGTTCAACGGCGCGGGCACGCTGAGCATCAGCGGCTTCCAGGTCTCCGACTTCGGCAAGCTCGTGCGCTCCTGCGGCAACTGCTCCAAGCAGTACAAGCGCACGATCGCGGTCAGCGATGTCGATGTGACGGCGCCCGGCAAGGCCCTGGTCGGGATCAACACCAACTACGGCGACACCGCGACGCTGAAGTCGGTCCGGATCCACGGCGACAGCAGCAAGAAAATCAAGCCGTGCGTGCGCTACACGGGCAACGACGACGGTGACGAGCCGACGGAGACCGGCAGCGGGCCGGACGGCACGTACTGCAAGTACAGCAGCTCGGACATCAGTTACGGCTGAGCGACGGTGACGGGAGCCCCGCCGGACCGGTCCGGCGGGGCTCCCGTCACGCGGTGGCGCGTTCTACCGGTACGGACGCCAGTCGCCGAGCCAGGCGGCCGGGGTGTGCAGGCGTGCCTCGGCCGCGGTCAGCCGGGGGCGGTTGGCGGGCACGGTGACGCGCGCGCCGGGGCCCGTGTTGCGGTACTCGGCGAACCGCTGCTCCTGCCACGGGAAGCCCGAGGACATGGTCCCGTACGGCTCGTCCGTGTCGATCCCGGCGCCGAGGTGGCTGTCGCGCACGGTCAGCATCGGGTGTGCGGTGAGGTCGGAGGAGGGCACCCAGGGGCGGGCCAGTTTGAAGTACCCGTCCGGCGCGGTGCTGGTGATGCGGGAGCGCTGCACCAGGTAGCCGTGCGGGTTGGCGCCGGCGGTGCTGGGTGCGAAGACGAAGCCGTACGGCGCTGTCGCCAGGTCGGTGCGGGCCAGGGTGCGGAAGTGGCAGCGGTCCAGGACGGCGGTGGCGCGGCCGAAGACGAAGTCGACGTCGCCCTCGACGTAGCAGTCGCGGTAGTACTGGCGGGCGAACTCGGTGAGGGCGAGCGAGTCGGCGTACAGGGTGTCCTGGTGTCCCAGGAAGCGGCAGCCGTAGAACGCCGAGCGGTCGCCCTGCACCTTGATGGCGACGGCCTGGGTGCCGGTGTATTCGGGGTGGTCGGCGCGCAGCCAGTCGTTGGCGAAGGTCAGGCCGTGGGCGGTGAGTCCGGCGGGCCGTGCGGTGACGGTGGCGGAGCCGCTGGTGCCGTAGGTTCCCGAACCGTCGGGCCGGGGGGTGCCGTTGGCGTTGGCGTACACGATGACGGTGTCGTGCGGGTCGTCGCTCGCGCCGATGAGGGTGAGGCCGGTCCGGTCGGCGGGGATGTCGACGGTCTCGCGGTAGGTGCCCGGGGCGATCACCAGGGTGCGGCCGGTGCCGGTCGCGGCGTCCACGGCGGCCTGGACGGCGGTGTGGTCGCCCCGGCCGCGTGCGTCGACGTACAGCGTGGCGGCGTCGAGGCGGCGGGCCGGTGACCCGTAGCGTCCGAAGGGGCGGGCGCCGGGCCGGCCGTGGGCGTGTGCGGTGGGGGCCGCGCCGAGGGCGAGGGCGGCGCTGCCGCCCGCGAGCAGGGCCAGGGCACTGCGTCTGCTGGGCATGGCGGTACTTCCTTAATCCTTGCGCGGGTGTGCGGCGGGCCGGACGGGCCCCGCCGGCGCCGGTGAGGGCGCCTGCGGGGACCGTCCGGTGCGGGGCTGTCGGTGGTCAGGCGCCGGGAATCCGGCCGGCGCCCGCCTTGAGGCCGACGATCAGCGGCACCAGCAGCGGGTGGTCGACCCTGGTGCGCAGGGTCGGCGTCCATCCGGCGCCCGCGGTGAGCTGCTCGGCGGGAACGCCCGCGTTGTGGACGGCGATGAGGTCCGTCCGGCGGCCGTTGACGTAGTTGTCCGCGGCGGTGACCGTGGACTCGGACCACTTCTTCAGGATCTTCGCCTTGTCGAACTCACCGCTGAGGCTGAACGCGTTGTGCTCGGCGACGAGCTGCGACTTGGCGCCGATGCCGTACGTGTAGCCGTAGACGCTGCCCTTGGACGCGACGAAGTGGTTGTTGTACGAGTCGACCTGTCCGAAGCGGACACGGGGAGCGCGCTCGTTCACGTCCTTGAAGAGGTTGTGGTGCAGGGTGACCCGGAGCTTGCCGCTGTCGGTCGCGCCGGCACCGTCGCTGTTGCCGATGAGCATCGTCTTGTCGTGGTCCTTGAGGACGTTGTACGAGACGGTGACGAGGTCGGCGCCCTTGACGATGTCGAACAGTCCGTCGTGCTGCTGGTACAGCTCGTCGAAGTAGCGCGGCTGGTCGGCGTCGGAGCGGTCCCCGTCGCTGAAGGTGTTGTGGTCGACCCAGACGTGGTCGGAGCCGTAGACGACGAGGTTGTCGTACTCGGAGTTCCAGTGGCCGGTCTCGCCGTCCGTGGGGTCCCACTGGGGGAAGCAGTCGTAGGTGTCCTCGAACGAGATGTTCCGGACGATGACGTTGGAGACGTTCTGGATCTGGAGGCTGGCGCCGATGACCGTCGCGTCCTTGCCGACGCCGACGAGTGTGGTGTTGGACGGGACGTAGACGTTCACGGCGGCCTTCTGCAGCTTGGCCGAGGCCAGGCGGGCGTCCTCCAGGGGGCCCGAGGGAACCTCGGCGCGGCCCCAGGTGGCCGGGTCGTAGGCGGCGAGGTACTTGTCCAGGGAGTAGCCGTCGGTCTGGTACGCGTCGCAGTCGATCGGGGTGCCCGCGGCGTCGGAGTTCCCGTGGACGGTGCCGTCGATCCTGATGATCTTCGGGGCGTCGCCCGCGTCCTCGAAGGCTGCGATGAGTTCGGCCCGGTTGCTCACGGTGTAGATGTGGTCGGGGGTGGCGTCGGCGCCGCCGGTGGTGGAACCGTCGGCGGCGGCCCAGCCGTCGCCCTGGGCGAGGACGGCGCGGTCGATGCCCTGGTGGCGGTCGGGCCCGCCCGGGTGCCCGGTGGCCTGGGCGGGGACGGACACGGCGAGCGCCAGGGAGGCGCAGCCCATCACCAGGGCAATGGCGCGGGCATGACAGATGCGTGCGGGCATGGCGGATCCTTCGGTGGTGAGGTGAGGTGAAGTGAGCCGAGGAGGAGCGGGGGCGGCGGCCGTGGTCAGGCCTGCGGCCAGGTGATCCATTCGAGCGGGATCGCGGAATCGGTGCGTCGTACGTCGCGCGGGGCGAGTACCTTCCCGGCCACGAGGGCCCGGGCGACGAGCCGCGCGGCCTCGATGGCGCCGCGGGGCCGGAAGTGCGTGTTGTCCTGTCGCCCGTCGGGGTAGTTGGGCGACTGCCCCGGCTCCAGCCAGTTGAAGTACTCCAACGTGCCGTCGGGGCCGAGTTCCTGCCAGCGCGCGAGCGTGAGCGCCTGGAGGTCGAGCAGGGGTACGCGCTCCTCGGCGGCCAGCGCGCGCATCGCGGCCGGGTACGTGCCGTGGGTGGGCTTCGCCGTACCGTCGTCGGCGAAGCGGCGGCGCTCCACCGGGGTGAGCAGCACCGGCCGCGCCCCGCGTGACCGTGCGCCGTGCACGTACTGCCGCAGGTAGTCCTGGTAGGTGGTGTACGGGTCGGTGCCGCGGGCGGGGTCCTCGGTCTTCTCGTCGTTGTGTCCGAACTGGATCAGCAGCAGGTCGCCCCCGCGCACCTCCTCCAGCAGGGCGGCGAGCCGTCCCTCGTCGATGAAGCTCTTCGAACTGCGGCCGTTCATCGCATAGTTGGCGACCGTCAGGGTGTGGCCGAGGAAGAACGGCAGGGCCATGCCCCAGCCGGTCTCGGGCGCCGCGTCGGCGTACTTCTGCGCGGCGGTCGAATCGCCGGCGATGTGCAGGGTGCGGGGGCGGGGGCGGCCGCCCGGGCCGTGCGCCGCCGCGGTGGTGGCGGTGGCGAGTGCCAGGGGCAGCGCGGCGACGGCGGCCGCGGCCTGCCTGCGGGTGAGTGACACGGTGAAGCTGCCTCTCTCATGGATGCGTAGCGGTGCGTACGCGCGGGGCGTACGGCGGTACGGGGTGCAGGAGGAGAAGTGCAGGAGGAGAGGGGACCGGCGGCGGGACGCGACCCGAACCGCCGCCGGTCCCCGGTCACCGGGGTGGTCGGCCTGGCGGGGTGCGCCGGCTCAGCCGTTGCCGATCTCCTTCCACTCCTTCTGGGCCTTGTTCAGCTCGTCCGCGATCTTGTCCAGGAAGTCCTTGGCCGTGACCTTGCCGAGCAGCAGCTTCTGGAACTCGGGCTCGTTGTCCGCCTTGCTGATGTTGTTCCAGTCCGGCAGGTAGTACGGCAGCTGCACGATCTTCGTGGAGCCGTCGGTGAGGGCCTTCGCGGCGAGCTCGGTCGACTCGGTGGCGCTGATCCACGGGTCCTTGGCGGCCTCGGTGTTGGCCGGGATGGCACCCGCGGACTCGTTCCACTTGCTGTTCCACTTGTGCGAGGCGGCGAACTCGATGAACTTCCAGGCGGCCGTCTTGTTCTTGCTCGACCGGAACAGGCCGAGCCCGTCGACCGGGTTGGAGACCTGGACCCGGGTGCCGCCGTCGCCGATCGGGTTCGGTATGCCGGCGAACTTCTCCTTGCCCAGCGCCTTCAGGTGGTCCTGGTAGGAGCCGAGGTTGTGGCTCAGCATGCCGATGGTCCCGGTGTCGAACTGGGCGACCATCTTGGTGAAGTCGTTGTTGACGTCGGCGGCGGGCGTCGCCTTCTTGTACAGCGCCACGTACTTCTCCAGCGCGGCGACGTTCTTCGGGTCGTTGAGCGTCGTCTTGTCGCCGTTCCAGAACTCCGTGATGCCGGACTGGCCGTACGCGGCGTCGATCGCCTGGGCGATGGAGCCGGCGCCGCCACGGATCGTGTAGCCGAACTTGTTGTCCTTGCTCGCGGTGAGCTTCTCGGCCGCCTTGTAGAAGTTGGCCCAGGTGGTGGGCGCCTCGAGGCCGGCGGTCTTGAACAGGTCGGTGCGGTACCAGGTCACGCCGTTGTTGGCGGAGGTCGGCACGGAGTACATGTCGTCGCCCCGGCCGCCCGCGGCCTTGACGCCGTCGACCATGCTCCCGACGAGCTTGCCGTTGAGGGTGGAGCCCTTGATCCGGTCGTTGAGCGGGTCGAGGGCCTCCTGCGAGACCATGTTGGCGAGGTAGGCGGTGCCGACGCCACCGACGTCCGGCAGTCCGCCGCCCGCGATGGCCGTGTCGTACTTGGACTGCACGTCGGCGATCGGGATCGGCACGTACTTGACCTTGATGTCCGGGTACTTCTTCTCGAAGTCCTTGATGATCTCGGTCCAGATGGCGGTACGCGGACCACCGTTGTTGTCCCAGAAGGTGATCTCGCCCTTGCCACTGCCCTCGGTGCCGGTCTCGCTGCCGTCGTCACCACAGGCGGTCGCGGTCAGTGCGAGCACCGCGGCAAGGGAGACAGCCGCCGCGGCACGCCCCCGCTGCGTCTTCGAGATGTTCATGATCGGCTCTTCTCTCTCGGTTCTCTCGGTTCGTGCGCATGAGTGGGGGGTTTCGGTGGTCCGGTGCCGGCCGGCCGTCGCCCTTCGACGGCCCGGCCGGTACGCGTTTCAGGGGGTGGTTCGGAATCCGGTGAAGCAGGCCGTCCCGGCCGGCCCCGTTCCCGGCGGTGCGGTGGCGAACAGGCCGAGCAGGGCGCCGACCCAGCGCCACGGCGTGGCGGCGAAGACCTGGCCCGACGCCAGGAATCCGGCCCCGTCCCCGGTATCGGCGAAGAAGCGGCAGCGGGCGCCGGGGGCGACCTCGATCCGGAGCCGGGCCGTGCCGTCGGGGGCCGCCCTGCCGTGTTCGGCGTCGCGTTCGTGCTCGGCGACCGTCTCGGCGTACCGGTGCACGAGCCGTATCCCGTCCGCACCGTCCGCCGGCCGCTCCAGGCCGATCCAGCTGAACGCGTCCCCGAGCACCGCGAGACCGGCCTTGGCCCCCGGTACCTCGCTGCCGAGGGCGAGTTCCGCCTCGACGGTGAACGTCTCGGCGGGCAGCCGCTGGACCAGCACGTTGGGCAGGGCCCGCAGATCGTGTGCGTACGCGGTCCGTACGCAGCTGAGCCGCAGCCCGTCCCCGCCGTGCTCGACGGTCCAGCCGGGGCGGGGGTCGGCCGTCCACTGCCACTGCCTGCCGTACCGGCCGCCCGGGAAGCTGTCGCCGCTGGCCGGGGCCGCCGCGGACTGCTCGGGCGCCGCCGGTTTGGTGTGTACGGTGACGGGCTCGCCCTGGTCCCCGATGACCGGCCAGCCGCCGTCCGCCGCGTCCCAGCGCATCGGCTGGAGGTGCACCACCCGCCCGTACGCCCCGCGCTCCTGGAAGTGCAGGAACCAGTCCTCGCCGGCCGGGGTCGTGACCCAGCCGCCCTGGTGCGGCCCGTTGACCTCGGTACGGCCCTGGGAGAGGACGACGCGCTCCTCGTACGGCCCGAAGAAGTCCCGGGAGCGGAAGGCGCCCTGCCAGCCCGTGCTCACCCCGCCGGCCGGGGCGAGGATCCAGAACTCGCCGTCCCGGCGGTAGAGCTTGGGGCCCTCCAGGGTGAACCAGCCGGGGATCGTGTCGGCGTCGATCAGGGTCTTGCCCTCGTCGAGGAGCTCCCGTCCGTCGGGGCTCATCCGGTGGCCGGTGAGCCGGTTCTTGATCCCGGAGCGCGACTTGGCCCAGGCGTGCACGAGGTACGCCTCGCCGGTCTCCTCGTCCCACAGCGGGCAGGCGTCGATCAGTCCCTTGCCGGCCTTGACCAGATGGGGCGCGCTCCACGGTCCGCGGACGTCCTCGGCGTTGATCTGCTGGATGCCGTGGTCGGGGTCGCCCCAGAAGATCCAGAATCGTCCCGCGTGGTGCCGCAGCGACGGCGCCCACACCCCGCAGTCGTGCCGGGGCACGGCGAAGTCGGCGGCCGGCTCCAGGCGGTCCAGGGCGTGGCCGATCAGGGTCCAGTTGACGAGGTCGCGCGAGTGCAGCAGGGGCAGTCCGGGGACCCGGCCGAAGCTGGAGGCGGTGAGGTAGAAGTCCTCACCGACCCGCACCACGTCGGGGTCGGACCAGTCGGCGTTCAGCACCGGGTTGCGGTAGGTGCCGTCGCCGAGATCGGCGGTCCAGGGGCGCTCGGCCTGGGCGCTCACGCGGTCACCGCCCGGCGGACGTAGGCCGCGGCCTCGTCCCGGCCGAGCCGGCCGTCCGCGATGACGGTGACGACCCGGCGCACGATCGTCGCACCCGCGGGGACGGGGAGCCGGCGGTCGGCGGCGAGGGAGGAGCCCACACCCGGATACTCGGTGGTCCGCACGAACCACGGGTCCCGGCGGGTCTCCTCGGTCGCCCCGGCGAACACCAGGGTCCAGCCGTCGCCGCTCATCGCCACCCAGTCGGCGGCCTTCCCGTGCACCGCCTCCTCGCCGTCCGCGGACCCGCTGAACACGGCGGGCGCCGAGGCCTCCTTGGGCGCGCGCCAGAAGAAGCCGCCGTATCCGGCGCCCGGCCGGCCGTTGGTCGCGGGGCTGCCGATCGACAGGTCCGAGGTGCCCCGGTTGGTGAGCGAGAAGGAGAAGTCCAGCGCCCAGGCGGCCGGGGAGAGTTCCGCGGCGGCGACCGTGCGGTGCTCCCGCAGCAGTTCGGTGTCGCCGGCCTCCCAGCTGAGCTCCTCGACGAACCCGTCCGGGTCGCGGAGCTTCCAGCCCAGGTGACGCTGGACGCCGTGGTTGTCGAGCACGGTGGGGCCCTGGTCGCGGACGAAGGTGCGGCCGCCCCAGAAGTTGTGCCCGGCGACGTCCGGGACGGCGACGGAGGTGCCCAGGTGGTGCACGTGGTCGGCCGGACGCTCCTCGGTGACGGGCGTGCCGGCGAGGGTGGTGACCGGGTGCAGGTAGGGGCGGCCGTCGGCGGCGGGGAGGTAGGTGTAGCGGCCGACCGGGCGGCCGGCGCAGCTCAGCAGTGCGGTGGTCGTCGTCACGATGAACTCACCTCGGTGGTAGGTCCTGTCTCCAGACCGGACCTGAGCGCCCAGGGGGCGCCGAGTTCGGAGAAGAGGGTGAGGGTGTCGGCGCCCGCCGCGACCAGTGCGTCGATCCCGCGCACCACCCGGCGGGGGGCGGCGGAGGCGGTCGCGGGCACGGTGTACCAGGCGTCGGCCGGCAGGGCGCGCGGCTCGTCCGCGGTCCGTACGGCCTCGACGACCTCCATGAACGCCCCGGTGCGGTGCGGCGGTACGAGCAGGGCGGCATCCCGCACCAGGTGCTCGACGAGGTTCTCCAGGAGGTCGGTCCGCCGGTGCACCGCCTCCTCGGGGCCGTGGCCGGCGCGCTGGACGAGGACCCGGTCCTGCTTGTACCAGAAGGTGATCCGGCCGCGGTCGCCGTGGACGATCACATAGGGCTCCCCGGCCTGCTCCGCGCAGAGGGTGACGGCGGCGGTGACCGGGACGCCGGAGGCGGTGGTGATGCGGACGCAGGAGGTGTCGTCGGCCTCGATGCCGTGGGCGCGGAAGAGCTCTGTCTCGACGGCGACGACGTCCTGGGCCGTGCCGCTGCCGGCGAGTTCGAGGGCGGTGGCGACGGCGTGGGCGAGCGGGTTGGTCAGGACCCCGTCGACGACGTCGGTGTCCCCGATCCGGCGCCGCCCGGCCCAGGGCGCCCGCCGGTAGTAGGCCTCGTCCCGGACCCAGGCGCCGGCGGCCCCGTAGCCCTGGACGGTACCGATCGCGCCGGTGCGCACGAGCTCGCGGATGGCGGGCACGGCGTGCGAGCCGAAGGACTGGAAACCCACCTGGCAGGCGATGCCGGCGTCCCGCACCCCGGCCAGGATGCGTTCGAAGTCGGCCCGCGTCGCGGCGGGCGGCTTCTCCAGCAGGAGGTGGACGCCCCGGCCGGCGGCGGTGAGCGCCAGTTCGGCGTGGGTCTGGATCGGGGTGCAGATGACGGCGGCGCGGGCCCCGGTGGAGTCCAGGAGCGCGCCGAAGTCGGCCGACTGCTCGGGGAGTTCACCGGCGAAGGCGTCGAGTTCGCCGTCGTCGAGCGGCTTCAGTTCGCAGACTCCGGCGAGCCGGACGAGGCCCTGGTGCTGGAGGCGGCGGATGTTGGCGAGGTGCCAGCGTCCGTGGCCGCGGGCGCCCGCGAGGACGATCGGGACGGGTGTGGTGGTGGACAGGGACGGCATGTCCGTCACCCCTTCACTGCGCCGGCGCTGAAGCCGGTGATGAGCCACTTCTGGATGAAGGCGAAGACGATCACCACGGGGACCGCGGCGATCACTCCGCCGGCTGCGAGCGCGCCCAGGTCGACGCTGTCCGCGCCGATGAGGGTGTTCAGGCCGACCGGGATCGTCTGCTTGTCCTGCTCGCTGAGGAACATCAGGGCGAACAGGAAGTGGTTCCAGCTGTGCACGAAGGCGAAGGAGCCGACCGCGATGAGGCCGGGCCGCAGCAGCGGCAGCACGACCGCGCAGAAGGCCCGGAAGCGCGAACAGCCGTCCACCCAGGCGGCCTCCTCCAGGGTGACCGGCACGTTCTTGATGAATCCGCTGATCAGGATGATGGAGAGCGGCAGCTGGAACACCGTCTCGGCGATGACCACGCTCCCCAGGGAGTTGATCATCTGGAGGTTCTTGAAGATCTCGAAGAGCGGTACGAGCATCAGCGCGCCCGGGATGAACTGCGAGCAGAGCAGCGCCAGCATGAAGCCGTTCTTGATCCTGAAGTTGAACCGGGCCAGCGCGTAGCCGCCGGCCAGCGCGACGAGCGTCGTGCAGACCAGGGTGCAGACCCCGACGATCATGCTGTTCTGGAAGAAGACGGCGAAGCTGCGCTCGTTCCAGACCTTGGAGAAGTGCTCCCCGGTCATCGGCCAGGGCACCAGCGAGGTGGAGCCCGCGGGGCGCACGGCGAACAGGAACATCCAGTAGAACGGGATGAGGGTGAAGACGAGGTAGATGCCGAGCGGTACGTAGATCTGCCAGCGCGGTACGTCGTCGAAGGCGCGTTCGCGGCCGGGCTTGCCGCGTCGGTGCGCGGCCGGCGTGCGGTGGTCCCGGACGGGCGGTCGTGCGGCGTCGGTGCCGTTCTTCTCGGCCAGTGCGGCAGTCACTTGTGTTCGCCTCCGAACTTGCTCAGGCGCAGATAGACGATCGAGCAGAAGAGGAGGATCACGAAGGCGACGGTGGTGAGCGCGGAGGCGTACCCGAAGTCGTGGCCCTCGATGCCGGTATTGGCGACGTAGAGCGGCAGGGTGGTGGTCTCGCCTGCCGGTCCGCCACCGGTGAGGGTGTAGAGCAGGTCGACGTTGTTGAACTCCCAGACACCGCGCAGCAGCGTGGACAGGATGATCGCGTCCCGCAGGTGGGGCAGGGTGATGTGGAAGAACTGGCGCAGCCGCCCGGCGCCGTCGACGGACGCCGCCTCGTACAGCTCCTTGGAGACGGACTGCAGGTCGGCGAGGATGAGGATGGCGAAGAAGGGGACTCCGCGCCAGAGTTCGGCGACGGTCGCGGCCCAGAAGACGGTTCCGGTGTCGGAGAGCACCGAGGTGCCGTAGTCACCGATGCCGGCGTCCGCCAGGTAGCGGCTGAACCCGGTCGAGGAGTTGTAGAGCAGGATCCAGATGGTGCTGGTCAGCACACCGGAGACGGCCCACGGTGAGAAGACCATGGCGCGGGAGATGCCGCGGCCGATGAAGCTCTGGTTGACGATCAGGGCGAGCGCGAGCCCGAGGGTGAGCTGGAGCGCGACCTGGACGACCACCCACTGGGCGCTGAAGCCCAGCGTCGTCCAGAACTGGTCGTCGTCGGTGAAGATCCGGGTGAAGTTGTCGAAGCCCGCGAAGCCGTTCCGCCACGGCTTGGTGACGTTGTAGTTCTGCAGGCTGTAGTAGAAGACGCTGATCACCGGGTAGGCGATGAAGCCCAGCATCAGCAGCCCCGCGGGGGCGATCAGCAGATATGGCAGTCGGCGGGGGCTCGCGGAGCGGCGCCTGGGCACCTTGGGCGGTGTGGCCACAGCGGCGGCTTGGGCCATGACACGTCTCCGTTCTCTCTCAGGTACGGGGTGCACGGTGGTGCTGAGGGTGCGTGCGGGTGCTGACGGTGCGGTGATGCGTGTAGTACGCAAGCGCTTGCCGCATGATGTTCGATATGCCGAACGAGGCGGGGCGCCCGAATTCTGCTGGGCCGTTCAGCCGGCGTAGGGGTCGGGGACTTCTCCCGGCCTGGCCAGGAAGGCGAAGTCGCAGCCGGTGTCGGCCTGAGTGATCTGGTCGTGGTACAGCGCCCCGTAGCCACGCTCGAACCGGGTGGCGGGCGGCGTCCACTCGGCCCTGCGCCGCTCCAACTGCTCTTCGGTCACGTCGAGATGGAGCAGCCGCGCCTCGACGTCCAGGGTGATCGGGTCACCGGTCCGCACGAGTGCGAGGGGGCCGCCGACATAGGACTCGGGGGCGATGTGCAGGACGCAGGCGCCGTAACTGGTGCCGCTCATCCGGGCGTCGGAGATCCGCACCATGTCCCGTACTCCCTGCTTCAGCAGGTAGTCGGGGATCGGCAGCATCCCGTACTCGGGCATCCCCGGACCGCCCTTGGGTCCGGCGTTGCGGAGCACCAGCACATGGTCCGGAGTGAGGGCCAGTGCCGGGTCGTTGATGGTGCGCTGCATCTCCTTGTAGTCGTCGAAGACGACCGCGGGGCCGGTGTGGCGCAGCAGGTGGGGCTCGGCGGCGATGTGCTTGATGACCGCCCCGTCCGGACAGAGGTTGCCGCGCAGCACCGCCACGCCGCCCTCCTCCGCCAGCGGGTTGTCGCGTTCGCGGATGACGTCGCTGTTGTGCACGAGCGCGCCGTCGAGCTGTTCGCGCAGGGTGTCGTGGGAGACCGTGGGCCGGTCCAGGTGCAGGACGTCGGTCAGCCGGGCCAGGAAACCGGGCAGTCCGCCGGCGAAGTGGAAGTCCTCCATGAGGTACTTCCCGCCGGGCCGCAGGTTGGCCAGCACGGGCACGGTGCGGGCTACGCGGTCGAAGTCGTCCAGGGTGAGCTTGATGCCGGAGCGGCCCGCCATGGCGATCAGATGGATGACGGCGTTGGTGGAGCCGCCGAGCGCGAGGACGGTGGCGACGGCGTCCTCGTACGCCTCCGCGGTGAGGATCGACGACAGCTTCCGCTGCTGCCACACCAGTTCGACGATCCGGAGGCCCGACTGTGCGGCCATCCGGTCGTGGCCGGAGTCGACGGCCGGGATGGAGGAGGCCCCGGGGACGGTGACGCCGAGCGCCTCGGCGGCTGCGGTGAGAGTGGAGGCGGTGCCCATGGTCATGCAGTGGCCGGGTGAGCGGGCTAGCCCGTTCTCCAGTTCGTCCATCTCGCAGTCACCGATGAGTCCGGCCCGCTTGTCGTCCCAGTACTTCCACATGTCGGTGCCGGAGCCGAGGACCTCGTTGCGCCAGTGCCCCGGCAGCATCGGCCCGGCCGGCACGAAGACGGCGGGCAGGTCGACGGAGGCGGCGCCCATCAGCAGCGCGGGCGTCGACTTGTCGCAGCCGCCCAGCAGCACCGCGCCGTCGACGGGGTAGGAGCGCAGCAGCTCCTCCGTCTCCATCGCCAGCATGTTGCGGTAGAGCATCGGGGTCGGCTTCTGGAACGTCTCCGAGAGGGTGGAGACGGGGAACTCGAGCGGGAAACCGCCGGCCTGCCAGACACCGCGCTTGACCGCCTGCGCGCGGTCGCGGAGGTGGACGTGGCACGGGTTGATGTCCGACCAGGTGTTGAGGATCGCGATGACCGGCTTGCCCAGGTGCTCCTCGGGGAGGTAGCCCAGCTGGCGGGTGCGGGCCCGGTGGCTGAAGGAGCGCAGCCCGTCGGTGCCGTACCACTGGTGGCTGCGCAGCTCCTCGGCGGCGATGCGGCCGGTCATATGGACCACCCCGCGACCTGGTCGGCGACCTCGGCGCGCTGCGACTCGGGCAGCACCCGGCTGGGCGGGCGCACATCGCGGCCGCACAGGCCGAGCGAGGCCAGCGCCTCCTTGACGACGGTCACGTTGTTGGCGGACTGCCGGTCCGCACGCAGTTCCTCGAAGCGGCGGATCTGCTCCCAGACCTTCATCGCGGCCGGGTGGTCGCCGGCCCGCAGCGCCTCCAGCATGGCCAGCGAGACGCCGGGCGCGATGTTGACGAGGCCGGAGGTGAAGCCGGTGGCGCCCGCGGAGAAGTAGGCGGGGGCGTACAGCTCGGCGAGGCCGGCGACCCAGACGAAGCGGTCCAGGCCGGCGTCCCGGGCGAAGGCGGCGAAGCGTGCGGCGTCCGGGACGGCGTACTTGACGCCGATGACGTTGGGGCAGCTGTCGGCGAGCACCGACAGGCACGCGCCGTCGAGGTGCGGGTTGCGGATGTAGGGGACGACGCCGAGTCCGGGGACGGCCTCGGCGATGGCCCGGTGGTAGTCGATCCAGCCGTCCTGCGAGACGTACGGGTGAACGGGCTGGTGCACCATCACCATCTCGGCGCCGGCGTCGCGGGCGTGCTCCGCGGCGGCGACGGCGGTCGGCACGTCGTGCCCGACACCGACCAGGATCGTGGCGCGGCCGCCGGCCTCCTCGATGGTCAGCTCGGTGACAGCACGCCGCTCCTCAGGGGCCAGCGCGTAGAACTCCCCGGTGTTGCCGTTCGGGGTGAGGATGCGCACGCCGCCGTCGAGCATTCTTCGCAGCAGGACGCGGTGCGCCTGCGTGTCGATGGTGCCGTCCCCGGCGAACGGGGTCACCGGGATCGCCACGACGTCTGCGAGGGCCGCCTTCAGCGGTGTGAGGTCCATGCGGACAGGCCTTTCGTCGATGTGCTGCTGGTTCACGCCGCGTCACCCCCGTCTTCGTCGTCGGGGAACGCGCGGCGCACGAACGACGCGATGTGGTCGTGCAGAGCCCCGGCCGCCGCGTCCGCGTCGTCGGCGAGCGCGAGGCGCAGGATCTCCCAGTGCTCGGCCGCCTCCCGCTCCCAGGACGGATTGTTCGCCCATGCGACCGTGGAAACGAGAGCCGCCTGGTCGCGGACCTCGTCGAGCATCCGGCCCAGCAGCGGGTTGCCGCAGGGGAGGTAGAGCGCCCGGTGGAAGTCCCGGTTGGCGAGCGACCGGTCTGCCTTGTCGAGCGCCGAGTCGGCACGCTCCAGGGCCTCCTGGGCTTCGTCGAGCGAGGCCCTGCGGGTGATGGTGCGACGCAGCGCCTCGGGTTCGAGCAGCAGCCGCACGTCGTACACCTCCCGGGCCATGGTCGCGTCGACCAGCCGCACGATGGCGCCCTTGTACTGGCTCATGACGACCAGGCCGGTCCCGGCGAGCGTCTTGAGCGCCTCACGTACGGGGGTCTTGGACACCCCGAACTGTGCGGCGAGTTCGGTCTCGACGAGCGCCTGCCCTGGTCTCAGCTGCGCCGTGAGGATCGCGTGCTTGATCGCCTCCAGCACGTACTGGGTGCGGGACGGAATCGGGGTGGGCGCAAAGGTCATGAGTGAAGGGCTCTCGCATCTCGCGTATCGCGTCTCATATATGACGTACGAAGTACGACGCGATGAAGCTAGAGGCGCCGCGAATGTTTCGTCAACGCTTCTGACAGAAGAACTTCACCGGACTACGACGTGTGCCGTACACGGATCTTCCCGGCGGACCGCCCCGCCCCGCCGTCTACGGCAACGTCCCGATGTCCGGCAACGGCCTTACCCGCCAGCCTGATCGCGTAACGGACGTGCAGGTCAGGGAGGTTCGATGGGTCGGTCGGCGACAGGGCGGGTACTGCGGGACCGGACGGCCGGGCTGCTCCTCACCTCGGTCGTGGTGTCCGGTTTCGGCAGTTCCGCGATGTCACTGGCCGCCGGGATCTGGGTCAAGTCGCTGACGGGCTCGGACAGTCTGGCGGCGCTGGCCCTCTTCGCCGTCTGGCTGCCGGTGCTCTTCGGGCCGGTTCTCGGAGCGGTGGCCGACCGGCTGCCCAGGAAGCCCCTGCTGGCCGGGGCGAACGTCGCCATGGCACTGCTGCTGACGACACTGACCGCCGTGGACTCGGCAGGGCGGATCTGGATCCTGTTCGCTGTCCTCCTGCTGTACGGGACGAGCTCCGTACTCATGGACGCGGCCGAGTCCGCGCTGGTCGCACAGGCCGTGGACGCCCACCTGCTGGGCGACTTCAACGGCTTGCGGATGATGGCGAACGAGGGCGTGAAGCTGGTGGCCCCGCTCACCGGCGCGGCGCTCTGCGCCCGCTTCGGCGGCACCGCGGTGGCCCTGCTGGACGCGGCCTCCTTCGCCCTGGCCGCAGGCCTCTACGGGCTGCTACGGGTACGGAGACAGACACCGGCCGGGGCCCGCCGTTCCTCCGGGATGCGGCAGGTGTGGGGGTCACCGGTGCTGCGGCCGCTGGTGCTCGCCGGGTCCGTCACGATGCTGTGCGCCGGGCTCAACGGGGCGATGCTGTACGCCGTCGTGGACGGGGTGCTCGGCCGCTCCCCCGCGTACGCCGGAGTGCTCTACGCGGCGCAGGGCATCGGGTCCGTCACGGTCGGGCTGCTGGCCGGACCGCTGCTGCGACGGCTGCCTGAACGGGTGTTCGCGGCGGCGGGCATCACCGCGTTCGCACTGGCGGTGGGCCTGCGGGCGCTGCCGTACGACACCGTGGCGCTGATGGCGTGCGCACTGATCGGTCTGGGCCTGCCCTGCGTGCTGATCGCCGCGATGACGGCGGTCCAGCGGGAGACGCCGGACGCCGTCCTGGGCCGGACGTCCGCGACCGCGGGCACGCTGATGATGGCGCCCAACGCGGTGGCGCTGGCGCTCGGCGCGGGGCTGCTCGCGCTGGTGGACGTGCGGGTGCTGCTGCCGCTGGTGGGCGCGGTGGCGCTGCTGACGGCCGCCACGCTGGTCACGGGCCGGCGGGGAAGGCTCCCCGCCGGCCCGCGGACGTCAGCGGCCGAGGCGTGAGAGCGCCCCGGTGACGGCTTCGAGGTCCGGCCCCGAGGCCAGCCCCGCGTGATACAGGCGCAGTTGGTTCGCGCCGAGCGAGGTCGCGTGGGCGGCGTCGCGCTCCAGCGTGCCGGGGCTGCCGCCCATCCCGCGCACCACGGCGAGGTTGGCCGCGAGGACGCCTCCGTGTCCGGCGAACGGGCCGAGCACCGCCTCGCGCGCCGCGTCACCGCCGGTGCACGGCAGCACCACGCCGTCCGCCACGGACAGGATGTGCTCCGGGTCGACGCCCACGTTGGCGCCGGACCGGTACGGCGCGGGGTCCGCGTGCAGCAGCACCTGGAACCCGGGGGCGGCGGCCGCGCGCACCGCGGCGACCACCGACTCCTGTAGCCTGCGGGCCACCTCGGTGCGATACCGGAGCGTGGCCCCGGCCAGATCGGTGCCGAGCAGCTTCTCGACCCCGCCCCAGCCCGCTTCCGGGGTCCCGGAACCGGCCCAGACCGGCTCCAGCGCGCCCCGCACGGCACGGTTCAACTCCTCGGCGTCCAGCCCCTGCTCGCCGTATCCGGCCCGGCAGTCCGGGCAGAAGCACAGCGACATCAGGTACTGCGCCGCGTCCCCGAGGCCGACGCCCCCGACCTTGTCGTGGGCGTGCAGATGCGCGAAGCCGTACCAGCCGCACGACTCCAGCTCGGTCCCGCCCGCCCCGTCCC
>NZ_JAELVH010000670.1 GCF_019399235.1 Streptomyces poriferorum
ACGGCGGCCAGCCCTTCCAGGGCCCAGTCCAGCAGGAGGGCGACCAGCGCGGCGGGGTGGGCGGTGGGCGCCGGTTCCTCGGGGGCGGGCAGCGGCTGCGGCCCGTACGGCACCTCGCAGCGCTCCTCGTGCAGTTCCGCCACGCGCTGGCCGAGCAGGTCCAGGAGGGCGGGCACCGTGACAGGGCCGGCCGAGAGCTGAAGGAGTGAGAGGACCTGGGGCACGGCCTCGACGGCCTCGGCGACCGCGGTGGACTCGATGCCCTGGGGCGCGGGGTGGACGAGCGACCAGGCGTCGAAGAGCGCCACCCAGCCACGGAGCACGGCGGAGTCGTCGCGGTCCCAGGCACGCAGCCGCCAGCCGGGCCGGGCCC
>NZ_JAELVH010000671.1 GCF_019399235.1 Streptomyces poriferorum
GGGCGGGCCGGGCGGCATCCCGGGTGGCGGAGGGCCGGCCGCCGGTTCCCCGTACGCTGGCGTGGAGGGGTCGCCACCAGGTTGTGTGAGCGGGCCGGGGCCCCATTTTCCGTACGTACGAAGGAGAACCGCCGTGCTCGTGCTGTTGCCGCCCTCCGAAGGAAAGGCCGCCGCGGGGCGCGGAGCACCTCTGAAGCCCGAGTCGCTCTCGCTGCCGGGTCTGGCCGGGGCGCGGGCCGCCGTGCTGGACGGGCTGGTGGAGCTGTGCGCGGCGGACGAGGAGAAGGCCCGCGTGGTGCTGGGGCTCAGCGAGGGGCTGCGTGGCGAGGTCGCGAAGAACCTCGAACTGCGGACCGCGGGTGCGCGTC
>NZ_JAELVH010000672.1 GCF_019399235.1 Streptomyces poriferorum
CGACGGCGCGGGGGACTTCCCGGTTCGGGCTCATTCGGGCACCCGCACCTTCATGCCCTCGCGCACCAGGGGGCCGCTCACTTCGACCTTGCCGCCCGCGAACAGCCCGGTTCTGACCGGTACGAACCCATGGGACGCGCCGTCTCCGGTACCGCCCTCGCGGTCGCCCTCTCCGGAGACCTCCAGCCCGTATCCGCCCTCCGCGAGTGCCACCAGGGCGGCGACCGGGACGGCGAGTACGTTCCGGCGCTGCTTGACGGCATAGCGCACGGTGACCGGCCCGCTCTGCAGCCTGCCCAACGACGCCTGGTCCCCGAAGACGATCACCACCGCCACGGTGGCAGCCGGATTCCCTCCGCCCTCGCC
>NZ_JAELVH010000673.1 GCF_019399235.1 Streptomyces poriferorum
GGCAGACCGTGGCCGAGCAGCTTTACGCCACCTTGAAGACCAATCAGGGCGACATCGAGATCCGGCTTCTGCCGAACCACGCGCCCAAGACGGTCAAGAACTTCGTCGAGCTCGCCACCGGTGAGCGCGAGTGGACCCACCCGGCGACCGGCGCCAAGTCCAAGGACCGGCTGTACGACGGCACCGTCTTCCACCGGGTCATCAGCGGCTTCATGATCCAGGGCGGCGACCCGCTGGGCAACGGGACGGGCGGCCCGGGGTACGAGTTCGGCGACGAGTTCCACCCCGACCTGGCCTTCACCAAGCCGTACCTGCTGGCGATGGCCAACGCGGGCCCCGGAACCAACGGCTCGCAGTTCTTC
>NZ_JAELVH010000674.1 GCF_019399235.1 Streptomyces poriferorum
GGAACGGCCACGCGACGGGAGCCGTCCGGACGCTGGCCCGCGCCTTCACCCGCCCCGCCGGTCCAGGCGCTGCGCCCGGGCCCGCCGCGGCGGCAGCTCCTCCGTCCACCGCGTACCAGCCGCCCGCGCCCTACGCCCCCGCCCAGGAGCCTCCGTACGCCTCCGGAGCCGCGACCGCCCCGCTGCCCGCCGTGGGCGACACCGCACCGCTTCCGGGGCCGTTCTACCCGCCCCCGGCCGGAGAGCCCTGGACCGCACCCGCAGGAGACCGACCGTGAACATCCCCCTCCCCGACGTCCCCGAGGTCCGCGTCGTCGGCCTCCCCCAACTGACCAGCGGCTTCGACCTGGTGGAGCGGCTCG
>NZ_JAELVH010000675.1 GCF_019399235.1 Streptomyces poriferorum
TCCGAGAAACAGTGCCTAGTTCGGAGAAGGGCCCCTGTGCGCGCGGTGCAACGGAGCTGAAGGCTCAGGCCGGCGCTTCCTCGACGGGGACGGCAGCGTCCTCCACTTCCTCCAGTGCGCTGCCTGCCACCGGGAACGAACGCTTCCTCGCCGCCATCAGAATGCGGTGGCCGCCGCCCACCTCGAGGCGACCGAAAGCCACGGGCGCTGCAACGGACGCCTATACATCCAGCACGTCATGCTCACCAATGACGGATCGACGAGGTTCACCGTCAGCTGTTACATCCACCACACCAATAAGTGGACCCGCGAACTGAGCCCAGAAGAGATCGCTGCGCTGGTTACTGAGATTTAACTCG
>NZ_JAELVH010000676.1 GCF_019399235.1 Streptomyces poriferorum
GTCGGGGCTGCCGAGCAGCAGCGTGCCCTCGCCGGCGGTTCCGGGTTCATGGGGGAGGGCGGTGTACACCAGGTCGTCGTAGCCGTCGCCGTTCGTGTCCGTCCGGGGCTCGGGGGCGGACAGGGCGGGGCCGGCCCCCGGGATCGTGCCGCCGGCGGCGTGCGGGCGGCCGTCGCGGGTGAACGGGCCCCGCAGGAAGCTGAACCGGCCCGAGCTCGCCGTCACGGCCAGGTCCGGCTTCCCGTCGCCGTCGAAGTCGCCGCAGACGGGGTGGTCGGGCCACGCGTTGCCGAAGCGGGCCCGGTCCGGGATGCGGAGCGTGACCGCCTTGCCGGTGAGGCCCGCGGGCGAGCCG
>NZ_JAELVH010000677.1 GCF_019399235.1 Streptomyces poriferorum
ACGGCCCTTACGCACCAGCGGAACGAAGACCGCAGCCTCCGCGTCCACCGACTGCTGCGCCATCCCACACAGCACACCGTCCGGACCCACCTCGACGAACGACGTCACCCCACGCGACACGACAAACGACACCGCATCCGCGAACCGCACAGCCTCCCGCACATGCCGCACCCAGTACTCCGGCGTCGAGACCTCCTGCGACAGCTCACCTGACACTCCCGACACCACCGGAATCGACGCAGCCCCGAACGACAGCCCGGCCACCACCGCCCCGAACTCCGCCAACATCGGCTCCATCAACGGCGAATGGAACGCATGAGACACCCGCAACGCACTCGTCCTACGGCCCTCACC
>NZ_JAELVH010000678.1 GCF_019399235.1 Streptomyces poriferorum
GAGGGTGGCGGGGGAGGGCTCATGGAATCAGGTGCGGTCATGGGGCGCCCCACAGTCTCCGTCCAATCGGACGACATCGGTGCAGGCAGTTGTCACAGCGGCCGGTCGACCGTGCGGACCACCTCCGGCCCGGACGGTGAGGCGGACGGCGCCCGCGAGGAGCAGCCGGGTGTGCCGGGGCCGTCCGGACCCACGCGTCCGCCGGTCAGGCGATGATCGGGACCACGGCCTCCGGGGTCAGCATCCGGAAGGTGAACGACTGGTGGAAGTACAGCTGGATGTCCGTCGCGTCGTGGCCCTGGTAGCCGATGGACAGGTCCTCGCCCAGGCACAGCTCGAAGTCGCCGCCC
>NZ_JAELVH010000679.1 GCF_019399235.1 Streptomyces poriferorum
CGTCGCCCTGCTCGTCGGCGGGGTCGGCGTCGGCAACACCATGGTCATCTCGGTCCTCGAACGCCGGCCGGAGATCGGTCTGCGTCGCGCCCTGGGCGCCACCAGCGGGCAGATCCGCGGTCAGTTCGTCTCAGAGTCCCTGCTCCTGTCGGCGCTCGGCGGGCTCGGCGGGACGGTCCTGGGTACGGCGATCACCGCCGGGTACGCGTACGTGCGGCACTGGCCGACCGAGGTGCCGATGTGGGCGGCGGCGGCCGGGATGACCGTCACCCTGGTGATCGGCGCGATCGCCGGGCTCTATCCGGCGGTACGAGCCGGGCGCCTCGCCCCGACCCAGGCACTGGCCGGC
>NZ_JAELVH010000067.1 GCF_019399235.1 Streptomyces poriferorum
ACAGCCACGCATCGGTGCCGAGGCCCAACTAGTCCAACCTGCACGGGGAACGGCCTCGGCACCGATGCGTGGCTGTCGAGGGTGGTGAGCTCCTCGCCGGAGGCGTGGCTGTCCTGGACCTTGAGCTCTTCGCCGGAGGCGTGGCTGTCCAGCGGCTTGATGGCGCCGCCCGAGGCGTGGCTGTCCTGGACGGTGAGCTCTTCGCCGGAGGCGTGGCTGTCCAGCGGCTTGACGACAGGCTTCTTGGCGTCGCTCATTGTGGTCAACTCCCGTGATTCATTTGGTGTTACAGGTAGGCAATGCCCGTCCGGCGGTTCCCCCGTGGATCGCCGGACGGGCATTGCTGGGCCGTTCACCATAATGGGGCGGCCTCTTCGTCGATCCGTCTGCCCCCCGACGCGACGGGTCGATGGACGTAAGAGTGCAGCCCGCCGATAAACGAACGATGAACGCCGCGAAGGCGCGGCTCTCACGCAGCCGTGGCCGGTGACAGGAGCCCGCGGACCTCGCCCGCCTCGATCGATCCCAGTTGTTCATAAATGGCCAGGGCCTCGGCCCAGCACGCCCTGGCCCGGTCCGGTTGTTCCAACTGAACCAGAGCCTTTCCGAGCACCGTGAGGACGGTGCCGCGGCGCCATTCCCCTCCGATGCCGCGCAACGCGATCGCCTGTTCCGCGTGAGCTGCCGACATGGTGTGACGCCCGGCTGTGAGGTGTACCTCCGCCAGTCGGAAATGGGTGACGCCCTCCCACAGGGGCTGACGATTCTCGTGAAATATCCCGAGCGCCTGCGTCAACTGCTCCAGCGCCTCGGCGAGACGATTGGCCTTGGCCAGTGCGAGCCCGAGGGCGTAGCGGCCGTTCGCCAGCCGCAGGGCAAGGCCCAGGCGGTCGTAGATCTCGATGCCCTGCTCGGCGAGATCAACCGCACTGTCCGTCCTGAAAAGCGCCAGGTGGATCCTGGAGAGGTTGCACAGAGCGCTCGCTTCTCCGGGCTTGTTGCCATCGGCGCGGAATGCCGCGATGGCCTTCTGGAGGTAGGCCTCCCCCTCCGCGTGCTGATTGCGGTAGATCGCGAGAATGCCTCGCTCGTTGGGAGCGTTTCCGCTTGTCCAGGGGTCGTTCGCGGCAATGCCGAGCTCCATGGCCCGATGCGCCTCGCTGTCGGCCTGCTCGAACCGGCCGGCCGTGCTGTACACCTGGGTGAGCGTCGTGCGGGCCCGCCCCTCTGCGCGGGCGTCCCCGGTGGACATGGCCGCGTCGCGCAGCGCGAGAGCCGCGGTCTCGTACCGGCGAGCGTTCGCCCCCGACTCCGCGAGGTCCTTGACGGTCATGAGCAGGTCTACCGCTCGGCGCAGTGCTCGTGGACCCAGGCTCTGCAGCACGCAGGCAAGCAGGCAGTCCGCCTCGGCATAGAGCCAGTCGAGTGCGCGTGGCCGGTCCTTGAACGTGAGACCCGGGTACCGGCTGGGTTCCAGGTGATCGACGGTGCGATCCCCCGGCCGCTCCAGCGCGTACACCCCCGCCGCAGTGGCCAGATAGAAGTCCAGCAGCCGTGACAACGCCAGCTCCCGCTCCTCCGGCAACTCCTCGTCCCGCTCCGCGCACGAACGCGCGTAGAGGCGCACCAGGTCGTGGTACCGGTAGCGTCCCGGGGCCGCCGACTCCAGAAGGCTCGTGTCGACCAGGGCCTCCAGGAGGTCCTCCGCCGCATGCGTCTCCAGGTTCAGCAGGGCCGCCGCTGCCGCCAGGGAGATGTCCGGGCCGTCCGCGAGGCCCAGGAGGCGGAAGGCGCGGGCCTGGGGCGGTTCCAGCTGGCCGTAGCCGAGTTCGAAGGTGGCCTTCACCGCAAGGTCGCCCGCCTGGAGCTCGTCCAGCCGGCGGCGTTCGTCCGCGAGCTTCGCGGCGAGGACGGAGACCGTCCAGGTGCGGCGGGCCGCCAGGCGGGAGGCGGCGATGCGGATGGCGAGGGGGAGGAAGCCGCAGGCGGCCACCACGTCCAGGGCCGCCTCGCGTTCGGAGTTGATGCGCTCCTCGCCCACGATCCGGGTGAAGAGCTGGAGCGCCTCCTCCGGCGACATCACGTCCAGGTCCACCAGGTGCGCGCCGGCCAGGTCGACCATGCGGACCCGGCTGGTGACCAGCGCCGCGCAGCCCGCCGTGCCGGGGAGCAGGGGGCGGATCTGGGCCGCGTCGTGGGCGTTGTCCAGGAGGACCAGGATGCGGCGGCCGTCGAGGGTCGAGCGGTAGAGGGCGGCGCGCTCGTCCAGGGAGTCGGGGATCGCTGAGTCAGCCGTGCCCAGGGCGCGCAGGAACGCGCCGAGCACCGTCTCCGGTTCGGCGGCGCGGGCGCCCGCGCGGTACGCGGCGATGGCTCCCGCCCGCGCGGCCCGCGCCTGCGCACTGCCCGCCTCCGCGGCGGGAACGGGCACGGTGGCGGGCGGTACGGGCGGCGACGGCCGGCGCACGGACTCCAGCTCGCCGGCTCCGTAGGGCTGCGCGGGACCGCCCCCGGTCCCCGCCTCGATGGCCCCGGGCCCACGGGAGGCGGGCACGTCGGGGCGGTCGTACGGATCGGCGCGCTCGGGCTCGACGACGGGCGGGCGGTACGGGTCGTAGCCGTCGGGCCCGGCCCCCGGCAGTCCGTACGGACCGGTGCCTGCCGGCAGTCCCTGCGGACCGGTCTCCCCTGCCTCGACGGCGGGCGGTGCGTACGGGCCCGTGGGCCCCGACTCGACCGCGGGAGCGCCGTAGCCGTCCTCGCCGTCGTCGTCGGCGCGCGGCACCGGCACGTAGCCGCAGAGCGCCTCCTCGGCCGCCCCGGCCGCCAGGCCGGTCAGCACGACGCGTCCGTCGTCGCAGATGAGCACCGTGCGCACGGTGATGTTGCGGTGGGTCCAGCCGTGGGCGTGCAGGACGCGCAGCGCGGTGAGGACGTCGGAGCCGATCTCCGCGGCCCGGTACGGATTGAGCGGGCGCTCCGCGAGCAGCGCCGCCAGCGGCCTGGCCGCGACCAGTTCGCTCACGATCCAGAGCGAACCCGCCTCGGCGAACACGTCGAAGACCTGGTCCAGGCGCGGGTGGTCGGGCACCTGGGCCGCCGCCTGGGCGGCCTCGATGGCGCGCCGGACCGCGGGGTCCGTGGACCGCCGCACGGTGCGCCCACCGGCCCGTCGCGCCGCCGTGGGCAGCCCGTCCGCGTCGAGCACCTCGGCGTCCACGACCTCCGGCAACGGCACCTGACGGACCAGTACCTCCTGGCCGCTGTAGGTGTCGAACGCCCGGGTCTCGACCAGTTCGTACTCGTCGGACGGAGGCAGCGGAAGGCGGTAGCGGTCGGCAAGCACCCGACCCGCATAGTCGTCCACGACGCCTCCCCAGAGCGCGCTGTCCCCCGGTCACGTAGACCGCACGAAACCGTCAATTGCGGTCACTTGCTGTGCAATTGACTTGTGGTTTCGGCTGCGTACGGTCTTCGAGCTCTCACAATACGTGGCAAGAGGCCGCCGCGCGGCAGGGTCGGCCCAACCCGGCCGGACGGCTTCCGTCAGTCGACCGGCGCGAAGGTGTCGAACGCGGTCCTGCGCAGCGTCCGGCACTCCGCGCCGTCCCACTCGTCGGCCTTGCAGCTGATCATGATCGCGTACCCGTGGCCGCCGTCGACCTTGAAGCCCCGGTTGATCACCCGGACCCGCTGGCCCTGCTGCGTACGCTCGAACTGCCAGTCGGCGACGGTCGGGTAGCCCTTGTACTGGACCTCGTTTATGCCGAGGTGGTGGTAGCCGTTGCTGGTTGCCGCGACGGCGGCCCTGGCCGCCCTCCAGGCCCCGGCGGCGTCGCCGCCGGGCGAGTCGGTGTAGTCGACCTGGATACGGGGGAAGCCGCCGCTGACGTTGTATATGGCGCCGGAGTTGGCGCCCGCCGTCTTGTCGAACCGGAAGCCCTCGGGCATCACCATGGAGAAGTGGAACTTCTTGTTCTCCACCGCCTTGTAGCCGGTGGGCACGGCGTCGTCCTGCTTGTCTCCCTGCGAGTCGTCCGACCCCTTGCCCGAGTCGTCGCTCTCGCCCTTGCCGCCGTCCGTACCCTGCTCGTCCTTGCCCTGCTCCGTGCCGCCGCCCTGCTCGGTGTCGGCGGAGCTGCCTGAGCCGCCGGAGCCGCTGCCCGCGGAGGACCCGGCCGAGGCGGACGTGCCGTCCTTGGCCTTGCCCGCGTTGCCGGAGTCCTCGTCGTCACCGCCGAGCGTGAGCGCGAGGACCGTGCCGAGCACGGCGAGCGCGATGACGGCCGCGATGATCGCCAGCGTGCGGCGCGGCACCACGTCCGTCAGGGACGCGCGGGGCGGGGTGACCGGCGAGGTGGCCGGACGCGGCGGCGGTACGGCTCCCGAAGGGGAGGCCGTGGCTGTCGTGGGGGCCTTGGCCGGACGGGCCGGAACGGAGGCCACGGCACCGGCGCCTGCCGCCGCGGCGGGTGCCGCCTTCGCGTTCCGCGCGGAACGCAGCGCACCGCGCAGCCGGTCCCTGGTGCCCTCGCCGGGCTCACCGGACTTCTGCGCCGCCTTGGGCGGGGCGTCGGCCACGTTCTTGGGAAGCGCCATCACCTGGGTGGCGTCGGCCGGCGGCGGAACCGGAACATCCGGCTGCTCAGGGGCGTCGATCACGTCGTTGAGCAGGGCGCGCGCGCCGGCGTCGTCGAGCCGCTGCTCGGGGTCCCGGGCGAGCAGCCCGTAGATGACCTCCTCCAGCGGGCCCGCGTTCTTCGGCGGGTCGAGCGGCTCGGTCATCACGGCGGTCAGGGTCGCGATCGCGGACCCCTTGTCGTACGGCGGGCAGCCCTCGACGCTCGCGTACAGCAGTCCGCCGAGCGACCAGAGGTCGGCGGGCGGGCCGGGCTTGTGGCCGCGGGCCCGCTCCGGCGAGATGTAGGAGGGGGCGCCGACGAGCATGCCGGTGGAGGTGACCGACGGGTCGCCCTCGACCTGGGCGATGCCGAAGTCGGTCAGCACGACCCTGCCGTCCTCGGCGATCAGCACGTTGGACGGCTTCACGTCGCGGTGCAGGATGCCCTCGCGGTGCGCCGAGCGCAGCACGTCGAGGATGGCGAGGCCGACCTCGGCCGCGCGCCTGGGCGTCAGGACGCCGTCCTCGCGGACCGCCTCGGCCAGCGACTTGCCCTCGATGAGTTCCATGACGATCCACGGCCGGTCGTCCTCGTCGACCACGTCGTAGACGGTGACCGCGCCGTTGTTGCGGATCCTGGCGATCGCCTTCGCCTCGCGCAGTGTGCGCGTGATGAGCCGCCGCTTCTCGTCGTCGTCGATGGCCGACGGGAACCGCAGTTCCTTGACCGCGACCGTGCGGCCCAGCGTCTCGTCGACGGCGCGCCAGACCGTGCCCATTCCACCCCGGCCGAGCACCTCCCCGAGCCGGTACCGCCCCGCGAGAAGACGTCCGTCCTTGTCCCGTTGGGGCTCCCGTGCCTGCTCCGCCTCCGACATGCGTCCCCTCTGCGATCAACCCGCCCTGGCAGAGCGTTCATTGTCCCTCACCCCGGGACCGGTCCTGGTGCCGGGTCCGGGGACCGTCATAAGTGGCCGACAGAAGGGATTTCCGGCCGGCCCGTACGCGCGGCGCTGCCCCGCCACGACCGCGGACCCCGCCCTGCTCCGCCTCTGCTTCGCCCAGCGAACCACACATCCCGCCGCGGGCACCCTCCTGCCTACCACGGCCCGTCGTACGGAGCGACGCTCCGAACCACCGTATTCCCGGGCCGGACCGACGCACCGCCCCCAGGGGCCCGTCCCCTGCGCCGCCGCCCCACGCGAACCCGCGCTGCGCACGCCGGAGTTCCCCCGCGCCCTCGTGCCACCGCCCCGCCCGGCGGAGAACGGCCGGTGGGCGGGGCGGCGGGCAGGGCGGTGTGCCCGGCGGCCGGCCGGGACGCCGCCCTAGATGGGCACGATGTCCGGTGCGCCCAGCCTCGCCGCGTCCGCCGTCAGGTCGTCGGGCTGGCGCTGCGACTCCCGTTCCGCCTCAACCCGCTTTTCGTAGTGCGCGACCTCACGCCCGATCCGGCTCTTGTCCCAGCCGAGCACCCGCGCCATCAGTTCCGCGCACAACTGCGCGGATCGGGTGCCGCGGTCGAAGGTCTCGATGGAGATCCGGGTGCGCCGGGTCAGTACGTCGTCGAGGTGGCGGGCCCCCTCGTGCGAGGCCGCGTACACGATCTCGGCCTTCAGGTAGTCGTCGGCGGCCGGCAGCGGTTCGCCCATCACCGGGTCGGCGACGATCAGCTCCAGGATCTCCTCGGTCATGGAGCCGTACCGGTTCAGCAGATGCTCCACCCGGGCGACGTGGAGGCCGGTGCGGGCGGCGATCCTGGCCCGTGCGTTCCACAGGGCGCGGTAGCCCTCGGCGCCCAGCAGCGGGATGTCCTCGGTGACGCACTCCGCGACCCGCTGGTCGAGGCCGTGCACCGCCTCGTCCACGGCGTCCTTCGCCATCACCCGGTACGTCGTGTACTTGCCTCCCGCGACGACGACGAGGCCCGGCAGCGGATGCGCCACCGTGTGCTCGCGCGACAGCTTGCTGGTGGCGTCCGACTCGCCGGCCAGCAACGGCCGCAGCCCCGCGTAGACGCCCTGGACGTCGTCCCTGGTCAGCGGCGTGGCCAGGACCGAGTTGACGTGTTCGAGGAGATAGTCGATGTCCGCGCTGGAGGCGGCCGGATGGGCCTTGTCCAGGTCCCAGTCGGTGTCCGTCGTCCCGACGATCCAGTGCCGTCCCCACGGGATGACGAAGAGCACGGACTTCTCGGTCCGCAGGATCAGGCCCGTGGAGGAGTGGATGCGGTCCTTGGGGACGACCAGATGGATGCCCTTGGAGGCCCGCACGTGGAACTGGCCGCGCTCGCCGATCAGCGCCTGGGTGTCGTCCGTCCAGACGCCGGTGGCGTTGACCACCTGTTTGGCCCTGACCTCGTACTCGACGCCCGCCTCGACGTCCGCCACCCGGGCGCCGACCACCCGTTCGCCCTCCCGGAGGAAGCCGACCACCCGTGCCTGGTTCGCCACATGCGCGCCGTACCCGGCGGCGGTGCGCACCAGCGTCGCCACATAGCGGGCGTCGTCCATCTGGGCGTCGTAGTACTGCAGGGCCCCCACCAGGGCGTCCCGCTTGAGCGCCGGCGCGACCCGCAGCGCCTGACGGCGGGAGAGGTGCCGGTGCACGGGCAGCCCGCGGCCGTGCCCGGAGGACACCGACATCGCGTCGTACAGCGCGACGCCGGAACCGGCGTACAGCCGCTCCCAGCCCTTGTGCTGCAACGGGTAGAGGAACGGCACCGGCTTCACGAGGTGCGGGGCGAGGCGCCCCAGCAGCAGCCCGCGCTCCTTCAGGGCCTCGCGGACGAGCGCGAAGTCGAGCATCTCCAGATAGCGCAGCCCGCCGTGGATCAGCTTGCTCGACCGGCTCGACGTGCCGGACGCCCAGTCGCGCGCCTCGACCAGTCCGGTCGAGAGCCCTCTCGTGACCGCGTCGAGCGCCGTCCCGGCGCCGACCACGCCCGCCCCCACGACCAGCACGTCCAGTTCGCGCTCGGCCATCGCGGCGAGCGATGCCGCACGCTCCGCGGGTCCCAGTGTCGCTGTCCTCACTGCTGCCTCCCGGTAGATCGGGGTGGTCCGGCACGGGGATGCGGTCCGACCGCGGGGTCGGGTGCCCGTGCCCACCTCTCGATTCTGTCCGCGCTCCGCGACTTCAGCCACCGCCTGTGGACAACACCCGGACGACGACGGCCACACAATGCGACATATAGGTCATATTTACGCCTAGTCTGACATTGCACTGTCCCCAGCACTTGCGCTTTCTCGGTCCTTAGGGAAGGACGGCCACCCACGTGCCTGCAGACCTCGCCGTCATCGGACTCGGTCACCTCGGCCTGCCCCTCGCCCAAGCCGCCGTATCGGCCGGTATCCAGACCATCGGCTACGACACCGACCCCCGGGCCTTCGCCGAGCTCTCCGCGGGCCGCACCCCCGTCGAGGGATCGCTCACCGCGTCCGACATCCGCCGGATGCTGTCCGGCGGATTCCGCCCCACCACCAACCAGGCCGAGCTGGGCCGGGTCCGTACCGCCGTGATCTGCGCCCCCACTCCCCTCGGCCCCGACCGCACCCTCGACCTCACCGCCGTCGGCGACGCGGCCCGCGCCCTGGCCGCCCGGCTGCGCCCGCACACCACCGTGCTCCTGGAATCGGCCGTCCACCCCGGCACCACGGAGAACTTCCTGCTCCCCCTCCTCGAAGAGGGCTCCGGGCTGCGCGGCGGACGCGACTTCCACCTCGCCCACTCCCCCAGCCGCCTCGACCCCGGCAACCGCACCCACGTCTACACCAACACCCCCAAGGTCATCGGCGGCCTGACCCCCGCCTGCACGGAATCGGCCGCCACCTTCTACAGCCGGCTCACCGACAAGGTCGTCCGCGCCCGCGGCCCGCGCGAGGCCGAGATGACGAAGGTCCTGGAGACCAACTTCCGGCACGTCAACATCGCGCTGGTCAACGAGATGGCCGTGCTCTGCCACGATCTCGGCGTCGACCTCTGGGACGTCATCCGGTGCGCCGAGACCAAGCCCTTCGGCTTCCAGCCCTTCCGCCCCGGCCCCGGCGTCGGCGGCCACGGCGCTCCGGTCGACCCGGGCTACCTCCCGTACAACAGCCGCACCCCCGGACACCCGCTGCGCATGGTCTCGCTCGCACAGGAGATCAACGACCGGATGCCTCAGTACGTGATCCAGCGCTGCGCCACCCTCCTCAACGAGCACGGGAAGTCCCTCCGCAGCGCCCGGATCCTCCTCCTGGGCGTCACCTACAAGCCCGACCTCGCCGACCAGGAGGCCTCCCCCGCCCGCGAGATCGCCACACGGCTGATGGACATGGGCGCCCAGATCGGCTACCACGATCCGCACGTCCTGGACTGGCGCGTACGCGAACTCCCGGTCCCCCGTGCCGATTCGCTGTACGAAGCCGCGTCGAGCGCCGATCTGACCGTGCTGCTCCAGCACCACCGCACCTACGACCTCCAGGGCCTCGCGGTGAAGGCGCAGCTCCTTCTCGACACCCGTGGCGCCACCCCGGCAGGGGCCGCGCACCGGCTCTGATCACAGTTCCCCCAAGGATTCCGGTGGGGCAATGTCGGAAGCGACTGCTAGCCTGCGGCGTCACTCATCGCACACTCGTACGCCACAGTCCCAGGGGGAACCCACCATGAGCACGCCCGTACCACCGCCGAACCAGCCGTACGACGCCCAGCCGCAGCCCGGCAACCCTTACGCCGCGCAGCCCGGCCAGCCTCAGCCCGGCGCCCCGACCGGCAACCCGTTCGCGGGTCAGCAGCCCGTCGGCGCCCCGTTCGGCGGCGGTGCACCGTTCGCTCCGGTGGCACCGGCGCGCAACAACGTGGGCCTGGGCATCCTCGTCGCGTTCATCGCGGCGCTCGTCGCGGCGGGCATCTACGGTGCGATCATCGGCGCCACGAAGCACGAGATCGGCTACGCGGCCGTGGGTGTCGGCGCCATCGTCGGCTTCGCCGCCGGCAAGCTCGGCGGCCGCAACCCCGCCCTGCCCGTCATCAGTGGTGCCCTCGCCCTGGTCGGCGTCTACTTCGGCCAGCTGCTCGGTGAAGCGATCATCATCAGCAAGCAGCTCCCGCTCTCGGTCACCGAGATCTTCTTCGACCACTTCAGCGACCTGAACGAGGTGTGGAAGGAAGACTCCGACGCGCTCAGCTTCGTCTTCTTCGCCGTCGCCGCCGTGGTCGCGTTCTCCACGGCCCGCAAGACGTCCGACTAGTCGCGGACCGCATACAGGACACGCAGGAGGGCCCGGACCGCGATCGCGGTCCGGGCCCTCCCGTCATGCTGCGGGGATTCAGCGGCGGTGCTGCGAGTCCGCCACCGTCACCTCGACGCGCTGGAACTCCTTGAGGTCGCTGTACCCCGTCGTCGCCATCGCCCGGCGCAGGGCGCCGAAGATGTTCATCGAACCGTCGGGGGTGTGCGAAGGACCGGTGAGGACCTCCTCGGTCGTCCCGACGGAGCCGAGGTCGACCAGCTTGCCGCGCGGCACGTCCTCGTGGACGGCCTCCATGCCCCAGTGGCGGCCGCGGCCCGGCGCGTCCGTCGCACGGGCGAGCGGGGAGCCCATCATCACGGCGTCCGCACCGCAGGCGATGGCCTTCGGCAGGTCGCCGGACCAGCCGACACCGCCGTCCGCGATCACGTGCACGTACCGGCCGCCGGACTCGTCCATGTAGTCACGGCGGGCACCGGCCACATCGGCGACCGCGGTCGCCATCGGGACCTGGATGCCGAAGACGTTGCGCGTGGTGTGCGCGGCGCCGCCGCCGAAGCCGACGAGGACACCGGCCGCGCCGGTGCGCATCAGGTGCAGGGCCGCGGTGTACGTGGCGCAGCCGCCGACGATCACCGGGACGTCCAGCTCGTAGATGAACTGCTTCAGGTTGAGCGGCTCGGCCGCACCCGAGACGTGCTCGGCGGAGACCGTCGTACCGCGGATGACGAAGATGTCCACACCCGCGTCGACGACGGCCTTGGAGAACTGTGCGGTGCGCTGCGGGGAGAGCGCGGCGGCGGTGACGACACCGGAGTCGCGCACCTCCTTGATGCGCTGGCCGATCAGCTCCTCCTGGATGGGGGCGGAGTAGATCTCCTGGAGCCGGCGGGTCGCGGACTCGACCGGCATCTCGGCGATCTCGTCGAGGAGCGGCTGCGGGTCGGCGTGCCGGGTCCACAGGCCTTCCAGGTTGAGCACCCCGAGGCCGCCGAGCTCGCCGATGCGGATGGCGTGCTGCGGGGAGACGACGGAGTCCATGGGAGCGGCCAGGAACGGCAGCTCGAAGCGGTAGGCGTCGATCTGCCAGGCGATCGAGACCTCCTTCGGGTCGCGGGTCCGGCGGCTCGGGACGACGGCGATGTCGTCGAATGCGTATGCCCGGCGGCCGCGCTTGCCGCGCCCGATCTCGATCTCAGTCACGATGGTGTGGCCTTTCCCTCTACGTCTGCGCTGTCCAGTATCCCCGACACACACAGGAGGGGCGGTCCCGGGAACCCCGGACCGCCCCTCACCTGCGCTGTCGCGTTACTTCCTGCTGTAGTTCGGTGCTTCGACCGTCATCTGGATGTCGTGCGGGTGGCTCTCCTTGAGACCCGCGGACGTGATCCGTACGAAGCGGCCCTTGCTCTCCATCTCGTCGACGGAGGCCGCGCCCACGTAGCCCATCGTCTGGCGGAGGCCGCCGACGAGCTGGTGCAGCACGTTGGCCAGCGGGCCACGGTAGGGCACCTGGCCCTCGATGCCCTCGGGGACGAGCTTGTCGTCGGAGGACACCTCGGCCTGGAAGTAGCGGTCCTTGGAGTACGAGCGGCCCTGTCCGCGGGACTGCATCGCGCCCAGCGAACCCATGCCGCGGTACGACTTGAACTGCTTGCCGTTGATGAAGAGGAGCTCACCCGGCGACTCCTCGCAGCCCGCGAGGAGGGAGCCCAGCATCACGCTGTCGGCACCGGCGGCCAGCGCCTTGCCGATGTCGCCGGAGTACTGGAGGCCGCCGTCACCGATGACCGGGACGCCCGCCGCACGGGCGGCCAGCGCGGCCTCGTAGATCGCGGTGACCTGCGGGACGCCGATACCGGCGACCACGCGGGTGGTGCAGATCGAACCGGGTCCGACGCCGACCTTGACGCCGTCCACACCGGCGTCGACCAGGGCCTGGGCGCCGTCACGGGTCGCGACGTTGCCGCCGATGACGTCCACGTTCACGGCGGACTTGATCTTCGCCATCCAGTTGAGGGCGTTGCTGTTGTGGCCGTGCGAGGTGTCGACGATCAGGAAGTCCACCCCGGCCCCGGCCAGCGCCTGGGCGCGGTCCAGCGCCTCCGGGCTGGCGCCGACGGCCGCGCCGACGAGCAGCCGGCCCTCGGCGTCCTTGGCCGCGTTCGGGTACTGCTCGGCCTTCTTGAAGTCCTTGACCGTGATGAGGCCCTTGAGGATGCCCGCCTCGTCGACCAGCGGAAGCTTCTCGATCTTGTGGCGGCGCAGCAGCTCCATGGCGTCCACGCCGGAGATGCCGACCCGGCCGGTGACCAGCGGCATCGGCGTCATGACCTCGCGCACCTGGCGCGAGCGGTCCGACTCGAAGGCCATGTCGCGGTTGGTGACGATGCCGAGCAGCTTGCCCGCCGGGTCGGTGACCGGGACGCCGCTGATGCGGAACTTGGCACAGAGCGCGTCCGCGTCGCCGAGCGTGGCGTCCGGGCCGACCGTGATCGGGTCGGTGACCATGCCGGACTCGGACCGCTTCACCAGGTCGACCTGGTTGACCTGGTCCTCGATCGAGAGATTGCGGTGGAGCACGCCGACGCCGCCCTGACGGGCCATGGCGATGGCCATCCGGGCCTCGGTCACCTTGTCCATCGCGGCGGACAGCAGCGGGATGTTCACGCGTACGTTCCGTGAGATGAGCGTCGAGGTGTCGACCGCGTTGGGCAGCACCTCGGATGCGCCCGGCAGCAGCAGCACGTCGTCGTATGTCAGCCCGAGCGTCGCGAATTTCTCGGGCACTCCGTCGACGTTTGCAGTCATGACACCTTCCCCAAATGGCCTTGATCGGTGCGGATGTCCATGCTAACGGCCTCTGGGGGCGTCTCATTCCACGAGCAAGATCACCTGGAGGTTCTGTAGCTTCCTACGGCACCTTTCCGCGGCACCGGTGTCCCGTTCACTGTTCCGCGAGGGCCCGCAGCCGGCTGAGCGCACGGTGCTGGGCGACCCGGACGGCGCCCGGCGACATGCCGAGCATCTGTCCGGTCTCCTCGGCGGTGAGCCCGACGGCGACCCTCAGGACCAGCAGCTCGCGCTGGTTCTCCGGAAGGTTGGCGAGGAGCTTCTTGGCCCAGGCGGCATCGCTGCTGAGGAGCGCCCGCTCCTCGGGCCCGAGCGAGTCGTCCGGCCGCTCCGGCATCTCGTCGGAGGGGACCGCGGTCGACCCCGGGTGCCGCATCGCGGCCCGCTGGAGGTCGGCCACCTTGTGGCCCGCGATGGCGAAGACGAAGGCTTCGAAGGGTCTGCCGGTGTCCTTGTACCGCGGCAGGGCCATCAGCACCGCGACGCAGACCTCCTGCGCCAGGTCCTCCACGAAGTGACGGGCATCACCGGGCAGCCGGTTCAGCCGTGACCTGCAGTAGCGCAGCGCGAGGGGGTGGACGTGGGCCAGCAGATCATGGGTGGCCTGCGCGTCGCCCTCGACGGCGCGATGCACCAGAGCACCGATCACCGTCGTTCCGTCCTCGCGCATCGAACCATGGTGCCCCGGCGCCGCGTCATCCGCGGCACCGCGTCCGTAGTTGTGCACTGAAGCGTTATGAGCGGGTGCGCCGGAAGTCATGTCCTGCGCCCTCCCCTTCCGCTCGACCGAATCGTTCCCGAGGAACTCCACGTCTCAAGGATGCGTCATCGGCCGGGAAGCGTCACATGCCGCCGGGGCGGCGGGCTGCACAAGCGGCGTACGAGCGGGTCGCGTCCGTGGACACGACCCGGCCCCGCACCGCTTGCGCGGGATCACCCCGTCCGCCCGCGAGCGGACGGGGATGGGATCGGCGGCCGGTCACGGCCCGCCCTCAGCGGACCAGGCCCCAGCGGAAACCGAGCGCCACCGCGTGCGCCCGGTCCGAGGCTCCGAGCTTCTTGAACAGACGCCTGGCGTGCGTCTTCACCGTGTCCTCGGAGAGGAACAGCTCACGGCCGATCTCCGCGTTGGAGCGGCCGTGGCTCATCCCTTCGAGGACCTGGATCTCGCGCGCCGTGAGCGTGGGCGCCGCACCCATCTCGGCCGAGCGCAGCCGGCGCGGGGCGAGCCGCCACGTCGGATCGGCCAGGGCCTGGGTGACGGTCGCCCGGAGCTCCGCCCGGGAGGCGTCCTTGTGCAGATACCCGCGGGCCCCGGCGGCGACCGCGAGCGCGACCCCGTCCAGGTCCTCGGCGACGGTCAGCATGATGATCCGCGCCCCGGGGTCGGCGGAGAGCAGTCGACGGACGGTCTCCACACCTCCCAGACCGGGCATGCGTACGTCCATGAGAATCAGATCCGAACGGTCGGCACCCCAGCGCCGGAGAACTTCCTCCCCGTTGGCCGCCGTCGTCACACGCTCGACGCCGGGCACGGTCGCGACCGCGCGACGGAGCGCTTCTCGGGCAAGCGGGGAATCGTCGCAGACGAGAACGGATGTCATGACCGCCCTCCGCAGCTGATGCGCGTCACCTTGTGCCTCCAGGCTGTTACAAGTCGTCACCTGTGCGGTTGACACTCTCGGACACCTGCCCGATCGCTTTCTCTGTCAACCGCCTCCGCCTTCTCAACGATGGTCACTCGAAAGAGTTACGGGTCGGACGACCGGGTTCGGCACTCTACGTGAGGGGTCGAGCACGGAGGAGAGCGCCACGGGTCGTCCAGGCGTCAACTGAAAACTTCCCATGAACTTATGCCCCATTTAGCGGGTTTTCTTCCCTTTTGCTGGTGTCTATGACTAGATTCGCAATCAGTCATATTTACATCTACTAACACCGTAGATGTACGGTCATGGGCACGGTACGACGGACGACCACGACGTTTCCGACTCAGCATGGTTTCGAGGGGACAAGCAATGGCAGATTTCTCCCGCCTTCCCGGACCCAACGCCGATCTGTGGGACTGGCAGCTGCTGGCGGCCTGCCGAGGGGTCGACAGCTCACTGTTCTTCCACCCCGAGGGGGAACGCGGAGCCGCCCGGAGCGCCCGCGAGACCTCCGCCAAAGAGGTCTGCATGCGCTGCCCGGTACGCGCCGAGTGCGCCGCCCACGCACTGGCGGTACGCGAGCCCTACGGGGTGTGGGGAGGACTGACCGAGGACGAGCGCGAGGAGCTCATGGGCCGGGCCCGCAACAGGCTGATCAGCGCGGCCGCACCCTCGTCCCCGCCCGGGCACGGCTGACCCGCCGCGCCCCATCAAGGCAGAAACGTTTCCTCACTCACGGCCGGGGCTGCGGGCACACAGGGGCCGGCGCGGCGGACCGCTCAGCGGGCGGCCGCCAGCGACAGCTGATCCAGGGTGGCCGCCACGGCCGGGACCTGCGCCAGGTCGGGCAGGGTCAGTGCGACGATCTCGCGCTCGATGGCGGGCTCCACCGTCACGGTCCTGGCCCCCCTGGGGCGCACCGACTCGATCGCCAGCGCCGGCAGGACGGCCACCCCGAGGCCCGCGCCGACCAGGCCGATCACCGCGGGGTAGTCGTCGGTGGCGAAGTCGATCCGCGGGGTGAAGCCGGACGCCTCGCAGACCTCCACCAGCTGTCGGCGGCAGCGCGGGCAGCCGGCGATCCACGGCTCCCCGGCGAGTTCACCGATGCCCACCTCGTCCCGGTCCGCGAAAGCGTGCCCTTCGGGAACGAGACCGATCAGCCGGTCGGTGAGCAGGGGCCGCACCACCAGGTCGTCCCACTCGGCGCCCTGCGTGCCGTACCGGAAGGCCAGCGCGATGTCGCAGTCGCCGTCGCGCAGCATCTCCACCGAGCGCGGCGGCTCGGCCTCGACCAGGGAGACCCGGGTGCCGGGATGAGCGGCCCGGAGCGCCGCGAGGGCGCCCGGGACCAGGGTGGAGCTGCCGCTGGGGAAGGAGACCAGCCGGACCCGGCCGGCCCGCAGCCCGGCGATCGCGGCGACCTCCTCCTCGGCGGCGGTGAGCCCGGCGAGGATGCCCGACGCATGGCGTACGAGCGCCTCGCCGGCCTGCGTCAGCCGCATCTCCCGTCCGGTGCGGATGAGCAGCGTGGTGCCCGCCGAGGACTCCAGCGCCTTCATCTGCTGGCTCACGGCGGGCTGGGTGCAGCCGAGCTCACGGGCGGCGGCGGAGAAGGAGCCGGTACCGGCCACGGCGCGCAGGACTCGGAGATGACGGGCTTCGATCACCCTTCCAACATAAGGGACTCTTGGGTCTGCTGCGAATTACTCGCTTACAGCTTTGAGCCGGGACTCGCTAACGTTCGGGCATGACTGCGAAGACTGTGCTGACCGTGAACGCGGGCCGTCCCACGGCGGCGTCCTACACCGACGCCCCGGGCGGCAGGACCGGGATCGACAAACGCCCCGTCGAGGGGCTCATACGGGTCTGCGACCCCGGCCCCAAGGGTGAGGGCGGCAGCGGTCTGGCCGGGGACACGATCTGCGACCTGCGCCACCACGGCGGCTCGCACCAGGCCGTGTACGCCTTCGCCCGCGAGGATCTCGACGCCTGGGAGCGGGAACTGGGGCGCCCGCTGGCCAACGGCTCGTTCGGTGAGAACCTGACCACGGCCGGACTGGAGGTCTCCGGCGCGCTGATCGGCGAGCGCTGGCGGATCGGCGCGGAGCTGGTCCTGGAGGTCACCTCCGGCCGGATTCCGTGCCGTACGTTCGCGGGCCACCTCGACGAGACGCGCTGGGTCAAGCGCTTCACACGGGCTGCGGCCCCCGGGGCGTACCTCCGGGTGATCACGCCGGGCAGCATCCGGGCCGGCGACCCGGTCGAGATCGTGCACCGGCCGGACCACGAGGTGACGGTGGAGCTGCAGTTCCGGGCCGTGACGACACAGCGTGAGCTGCTGCCGCTGCTGCTTCCGGCCGGTGAGGCACTGCACCCCGAGGCGTTGCGGAAGGCGCGTACGTACGCGGAGGAGCTCGCGACGCCCTGACGAGAACCCCGCACACGGCCCCGGCCGACGGCGACAGCTGGGAGAAAGCGGTTCAACGGGGGCGACGACTCCTTCGACGTGCTGGAGGTGAACGGCCGGGAACCGGAGCCCGCTCTGCGGGGCCGGAAGGACACGGTCGCGATCCCGGTGGGCACCACGATGAAGATCGCGTGGCGGTTCGACGGACCGGCCGATCCGGATACTCCGTACATGTACCACTGCCATCTGCCGGCCCATGAGGACCACGGGATGATGGGGCGGTTCGTGGTGGTGGAGCCGGGCGGGCAGGCGGGTCGTCCGAAGGCCCACGAGGGGCACTAACGTGCGGCGTATGACGACTGCACTGATTACGGGCGCGACCGCGGGCATCGGCGCCGCCTTCGCGCGGCGCCTCGCGGCCGAGGGGCACAACCTCGTGCTGGTGGCCCGCGACACCGGCCGGCTGCGGGAACAGGCCACCGAACTGCACGACCGGCACGGCATCGAGGCCGAGGTGCTGACGGCGGACCTGTCCGCGGACGACGGGATCGCCGCGGTCGAGAGCAGGCTGGCGGACCGTAAGCAGTCGGTCGATCTGCTGATCAACAACGCCGGGTTCGGCAACAAGGGGCATTTCCTCGACGTCCCGATGGCCGACGAACTGGCGATGCTGAAGGTGCACTGCGAGGCGGTCCTGCGGCTGACCTCTGCGGCCGCGGCCGGGATGAAGGAGCGGGGCAGGGGCGGCATCGTGAACGTGGCCTCCGTCGCCGCGTTCGTGCCGCGCGGTACGTACGGGGCGTCCAAGGCGTGGGTCGTGCAGTTCACCCAGGGCGCGGCGAAGGACCTGGCCGGGTCGGGCGTGCGGATGATGGCCCTCTGCCCCGGCTTCGTACGGACGGAGTTCCATGAGCGGGCCGGGATGGGCACCGGCAACATCCCGGGCTGGATGTGGCTCGACGCCGACAAGCTGGTGGCGACGGCGCTGGCGGACCTGGCGCGCGGGAAGTCGCTCTCGATCCCCGACGCGCGGTACAAGGCGTTGATGGGCCTGGTGAAGGTGGCCCCGCGCGGCCTGCTCGGAGGGGTCACCTCCAAGACAGGCCGCAAGTACGGACCTCAGTGAGCGGTGGGTTACCGCAGGCCGCGGCCCGCGTAGGCGCCGATGTTGGGGGCGCCGGGCTTCAGACGGCTGCCGAAGTAGTCCTTGCCGCCGTTGTCCTCGATGACGGCTCCGGCGGCGAGGGCGGGCGAGCCCGCGCCCAGCCGGAAATCGTCCCGGAGCCTCGGGTCGGCCGTGATGCCGCCGGGGTCGGGCCGCGTCATGTCGATGCCGTAGAAGGCGTTGTGGTCGAAGGAGAGCCCGGGGGTCGGGTTCTTGAACGCGTAGCCGCCGGTGCCCTCGCTGACGAAGACGTTGTTGCGGATGGCCAGTTCGTGCTGGGTGGTGGCGGGGCTGCCGGCGTCGTCCTGGACGAGGTAGCCGGGTATCCGCTCCTTGTTGTGGAACGTGTTGTTGTAGATCTCGGTGCCCAGGATCGGGCCCCAGCAGTTCTGGATCAGGCGGGCGCCGTCGTTGCGGCTGACGTTGTAGCGGGCGACCGTGCCGAGGGTCTTCGCCCCGCTGTACGGGCAGATCAGCAGGAAGCCGCCCTTGTTGTCGTGGCTGTAGTTGTACTGGAAGACGGTGTTCTGCGAGGCGCCGTCGGCGTCGAAGGACATGCCGTCGTGGGTGTTCCCGCCGCCCGAGACCTCGTTGTACTCGACGGTCGTGTCGTCGGTGTTGAAGGTCCAGATGCCCGCGTTGGCGGAGGGCGAGCGGAGCTGGAAGCCGTCGACCCGGTTGTGGTCGACGCGGGCGCCGCTGGTGGTGTCGAGCTTCATGCCGTCGCCGGCCAGGGACTTGAGCGTGTTGTGGTGGATACGGACGCCGGTGCTGGGGGTCCACTCCCCCGGGTAGACGTTCGGGTCCTGCTGCCCGCCGACCAGATCGCGCTTGGAGAAGGTCGACTTGAAGTAGACACCCTCGCGGTCGACGTCCTCGATGCGGTTGTGGCCGATGTCCAGGCCGTCGTACCAGCTGGCCTTCGCCGTGCCCTCGACGGCGATGTGGATGGCGCTGGAGCCGGACACGGTCTTGTAGTCGCCGCCGCGCACGTCGTGGATGTAGAGGCCGCTGATGTCGAAGCCGCGGGCGACGCCGAAGTCGGTCAGGCGCAGCCGGACGCCGTTGCGCTCGCTGCCCGGGTTGTCGGCGTTGGTGATCTCCAGGTTCCTGAGGTGCACGTACTGCGTGTTGGAGAGCAGAACGGTGTCGTGGGCGCCGGCGCCGTCGAGCCGGGCACGGTCGGGGCCGTTGCCGTAGTCGGCGATGGTGAACGGCGCGCGGGCGGAGCCGGTTCCCGTGGGCGCGAGGGTGCCGGTGCAGGTGGCGCCGCGCTTGAACAGGAGCCGGTCGCCGGGCCCGTAGGGGTGCGCGTTGGCCTCGGCGAGCGTGGTCCAGGGGTGCTGCCCGCTGCCGGTGGCCCCGACCGGGGCGGCCGAGCAGTCGACGTGAAAGGTGCGGCCGGCGGGTGCCGCCTGCGCGGTGTTCGGGCCTGCGACGGTCAGTCCGGCGGCAGCGGTCAGGGCCGCGAGCGCCGCTGCGGTGACGCGATGTCTCACAATTCCTCCGTACGAACAGTCGGGGTCGTGCCTGGAACGGCCGGATCGGCATCGCCGGGAATCCTGGACTCGGATTGATCGAACGTCAATGGATTACGTTTGAATGATCGAAACTCCCATCGTTCGATCACGTTGGTCTAGGGTCGGACACCGGCTCCGGAACCGGTCGGGCCCGGGGCCGGGCCACACACTGCGAGGGGACTGCCACCGTGCGCGAAAGTGCTGCTGAACGTCATGACCGCCTGCTCGGGCTGGTACGGGACCGGGGCTCGGCCCGGGTCTCCGACCTGGCCTCGCAGCTGGGGGTCTCGCCCGTCACGGTGCGCCGCGACGTCGAGGACCTGGCCGGCCGCGGCCTGCTCGACCGGGTCCACGGTTCGGTGTCCTGGCCCCAGGCCACCGCCCCCGCGACAGGGCCCGCCGCCGGCCACGGCCTGGTGCTCGGCATGCTCGCGCCCTCGGCGACCTATTACTTCGCGGAGGTCATCCGGGGCGCCCACGAGGCGGCCGCCCGGGCGGGCGCCCGGCTGATCCTGCGGATCTCCGACTACCGGCCGCAGGAGGACCAGGCCCGCACCGAGGGGCTGCTGTCCGCGGGCGCCGAGGGGCTGCTCGTCGCGCCCGGCTGGCAGCATCCGGGCGACCCCTCCGCGTTCGGCGACTGGATCAGCTCGCTGCCCGTACCGACGGTCCTGCTGGAGCGCAGGCCCACCGCCGGGTCTCCCTTGGACGGCTTGGACCGCGTCTGCTCGGACCACGCGCACGGGGTGCTCCTGGCCGTGCGCCACCTGGTGGGTCTCGGGCACGGAGCACCGCTGCTGATGGCCCGAGCGGACTCCCCGACCGCCCTCGCGGTGCGCTCCGGGTACGTGGAGGCGCTGACCGTGCTCGGGCTGCGCGCACCGCAGGACGTGATCGACTCCGTGCCGGCCGAACTGGCCCCGGAGGCGTTCGAGGAGGCCGTGCAGGCCTTGCGCGAGGCGGTTCACTCGGGGGTGGCGACGGCGGCGCTGATCCACAACGACGTGGACGCGATCCAGGTGGTGCAGCGCCTGGCGGAGCTGGGCGTGCGGGTACCGGAGGACCTCGCGCTGATCGCGTACGACGACGAGGTTGCGGCGCTCGCGGACACCCCCCTCACCGCCGTGGCCCCGCCCAAGCGCGAAGTGGGCCGCCACGCGACGGAACTGCTGGTGGAACGGCTGGGGCAGGGCGGCACCGACACTCCGCGCCGGCACCTGACCCTGCTCCCCCAACTGCGGGTCAGGGACTCCTGCGGAGCCCCGCTTCCGTAGGCGTCGCCCGGACGTTCCGGGGGCCGCCCTCCGGACCGTTCCCCGGGCCGTTCCCGGTCCGTTCCAACGGCTCCCATGCGCGTTCCGCGCACCCTTCCGCGCACCTTCCGTACGCAACTCTTCTGATCTTTTTTCGATCAATCGATCTTTCGCTCTTGACTTCGGTCACGGCTGGTCCAAGGATCACGGCCAACGCCAATGTCGCCGCCTGTTCAGGAGCCTCGCTGTGAGCCGCAGTTCGAGCAGAACGTCCCTCGCCGTAGTCGGCGCCGCCACCGCCCTCGCCGTTCTCACGGCCTGTGGCGGCAGCGGTGACGACACGTCCGCCGCCGGAAGCGACGGCAAGCCCGTCAGCATCACCTTCTGGGGCTGGACCAAGGGGTCCAAGGAGGTCGTTGACGCGTTCAACGCCTCCCACACGAACGTCAAGGTGGTGTACGAGGAGATCCCGTCCGGCAACGCGGGCGGCTACGCCAAGATCTCCAACGCCGTGAAGGCGGGCAACGCCCCCGACCTCGTCTCCATCGAGTACCCGCAGCTCCCGGAGTACGTCAGCCAGGGCGCGCTCCAGGACATCGGCCAGTACTTCACCGAGGACATCAGGAAGAAGCTGCTGCCCCAGGCGGTGGAGCTGACGACGCTCGGCGGCAAGAACTGGGCCGTCCCCTTCGACGCCTCACCGCAGTCGTTCTACTACCGCAAGGACCTGTTCGCGAAGTACGGCGTCGAGGTCCCCAAGACCTGGGACGACTTCCGAAAGGCCGCCGAGAAGGTCAAGAAGGCCGACAAGAAGGCCCGCATCGGTACCTTCTTCCCCGACGACCCGACCACGTTCCAGGCGATGGCCTGGCAGGCCGGCGCCCAGTGGTACAAGCCCGAAGGTGACACCTGGAAGGTGAACACCACGGACGCCGCCACCGACAAGGTCGCCGACTACTGGCAGGGCCTGCTCGACGACGACCTGATCCGCGCCAACGCCTCCTTCAGCCCCGAGTGGACCAACTCGCTCAAGAACGGCGGCACCGTCGGCTACCTCGGCGCGGCCTGGGGCGCGGGCGTCCTCAAGGGCACCCTGCCCGAGCAGAGCGGCAAGTGGGCCGTCGCCCCGATGCCCAGCTGGGACGGGAAGCCGGCCAGCGGCATGCTCGGCGGCTCCACCTTCGCGGTGACGAAGGACAGCAAGAAGGCCGAGGCGGCGGTCGAGTTCGCCACCTGGATGTCGACCACCCCGGAAGGCATCAAGGCCCGCATCGAGTCCGGCACATCGAGCGCCTTCCCGGCCGCGGCGTCCCTGCGCCCGGTAGCGAAGAAGGCCTTCGACGCGGACTTCTACGGCGGCGAGGACATCTACCGGGTGTTCGAGGACGCCGCGACGTCCATCGGCCCGGACTGGAGCTGGGGCCCGACGACCGGCACCACGAACACCACGATGAAGGACCAGTTCGGCAAGGTCGCCAGCGGCGGCACCACGGTCAAGGAGGCCGTGAAGGCCGGGCACGACGCCACGGTCGCCGAGCTGAAGAAGCGCGGTCTGAAGGTCGAGGACGCAGGCTGATGAAGCGCGCCCGGACGACCAGAGCCGCCGCCATCCTGCTGGGGCCCTTCTTCGTACTGTTCACGCTGGCGATGGTGCTGCCGATCGGCTACGCGGTCTGGCTCAGCCTGTTCACCGAGAAGCAGTCCGGCCTGGGCTTCGGCGGCACCGAGACCGTCTTCAGCGGACTCGACAACTACACGGCGGCCCTGGGCGACCGGGCGTTCCGCGAGGGCTTCGGCGTACTCCTCGGATACTGCCTCTTCTACATCCCGCTGCTCCTCGTCGGAGCCCTCGCCCTCGCGCTGCTGCTGGACTCCACGCTGGCCCGCGCCCGCCGGTTCTTCCAGCTCGCGCTGTTCCTGCCGCACGCCGTGCCCGGCATCATCGCCGCGCTGATCTGGGTGTACCTCTACACCCCGCAGCTCAGCCCGGTGGTCAGCGCCATGGAGTCCGGCGGCATCGGCTTCGACTTCTTCTCCCCCGACGGCGCCCTGCCCTCGGTCGTCAACATCGCGCTGTGGGAGTGGCTCGGCTACAACATGGTGATCTTCTATGCCGCGTTGCAGGCCATCGACCGCTCCGTACTCGAAGCGGCCACGGTCGACGGGGCCGGTGCCTGGCGGATCGCGATCGGGATCAAGGTCCCGCTGATCCGCGCGTCCGTCGTGATGGTCGCGCTGTTCACCGTCATCGGCTCGCTCCAGCTGTTCACCGAGCCGCTGATCCTCAACAAGGGGACCGGCTCCGCCGTCTCCTCCACCTGGACGCCGAACATGTACGCGTACACCGCGGCCTTCGAACGCAACGACTACGGCCTCGCCGCGGCCGCCTCCATCCTGCTGGCGCTCACCGCCGCGCTGCTGTCCTTCGTCGTCACCCGCTTCACCGGCCGGAAGGGCAAGAAAGCATGAGTTCCCCCGCCTCCCGCGGCCGCTGGATGTCGAAGACCGCGGTCAACGGCTTCCTGCTGCTCGCCGTCGTCTACATGCTCTTCCCGCTCGTCTGGCTGGTCACCGCCGCCACCAAGGACACCGGCGGCCTGCTGGCCGGCAACGCGTTCTCCTTCGACGGCTTCAACCTCGGCGAGAACCTGTCGAACCTGGCGTCCTACGGGGACGGCATCTACTTCCGCTGGTACCTCAACAGCCTTCTGTACGCGGGCATCGGGGCCATCGCCTGCTCGCTGATCTGCGTCGCCGCCGGGTACGCCTTCGACAAGTACGCCTTCAAGGGCAAGGACCAGCTGTTCGGCCTGGTGCTGATGGGTGTGCTCGTCCCCACCACCGCGCTGGCTCTGCCGATGTACCTGCTGGCGTCCAAGGTCGGCCTGGTGAACACCTACTGGTCGGTGCTGATACCGGTGCTGGTCAACCCGTTCGGCGTTTATCTGGCCCGGGTGTTCAGCACCGGCTACATACCGGACGAGGCCCTGGAGGCCGCCCGTATCGACGGGGCGGGCGAGCTGCGCATCTTCTGGTCCGTCGGTCTGCCCATGGTCATGCCGGGCTTCGTGACCGTCTTCCTCTTCCAGTTCACCGCGATCTGGAACAACTTCTTCCTCCCCCTCGTGATGCTCTCGGACCGCAAGCTCTTCCCCCTGAGCCTCGGTCTGTACTCGTGGAACACCAACACCCATGGCGAGCCGAGCTTCTACCCCCTCGTCGTCACCGGCTCCCTGCTCGCCGTCATCCCGCTGATCGTCGCCTTCGTCTCCCTGCAGCGGCACTGGAAGGCGGGACTGACCGCCGGAAGCGTCAAGTGACCGTCCACGCGAGCCCCGAGGAGTACGAGTTCCACCATGCCGCACGCCACTGACAACCGGCCCCGGGCGCTGCTCGCGATGGGCCCCGGCATCGCCGGGCGCCTCCTCGCCGAACGCCACCACACCCGGCTGGCCGCCCTGACCCGTACGGACACCCGGCTCGTCGCCCACGACCTGGCCGACCCGTCACCCGAGGTGGCGGCCGCGCTCGCCGAGGCCGAGGTCCTCTTCACCTGCTGGGGCGCGACGCCGCTCACCGGGCCGGTGCTGGCCGCCGCCCCGCGGCTGCGTGCGGTGGTGCACGCGGCCGGGTCCGTCAAGCACCACATCACCGACGCCTGCTGGGAACGGGGCATCGCCGTCACCTCCGCGGCCGGGGCCAACGCGCTCCCGGTCGCCGAGTTCACCGTGGCCGCGATCCTCTTCGCGGGCAAGCAGGTCCTGCGATCGGCACAGCGTTACGGGGAACTGCGCACCGGCCACGACTGGCTCGACGAGCTGGACGGCAGCGGCAACTACCGCCGTACGGTGGGCATCGTCGGCGCTTCCCGCATCGGCCGGCGCGTGATCGAGCTGCTGCGCCCCTTCGATCTGGACGTCCTGCTGTACGACCCGTACGCCGGCGTGGACGAAGCCGCCCGGCTGGGTGTCCGCCTCGCCGCTCTCGACGAGCTGTGCGCGAGCAGTTCGGTGGTCTCGGTGCACGCTCCGCAGCTTCCGGAGACACGGCATCTGATCGGCGCCGCCCAGCTGGCGGCCATGCCGTCGGGCGCGACGCTCATCAACACGGCCCGGGGTTCGCTGGTCGACGAGGACGCGCTGCTGCCCGAGCTGACAAGCGGGCGGCTGCACGCGGTGCTGGACGTGACGGACCCCGATCCGCCCCGGGCGGCCTCGCCGCTCTACGACCTGCCGAACGTGTTGCTCACGCCGCACATCGCCGGATCGCTGGGCAACGAGCTGCACCGGATGGCGGACCAGGCGCTGGACGAACTGGAACGCTTCGCGTCCGGCCGGCCGTTCGCGGACCCGGTCCACGGAGACACGCTCTCCCGGTCGGCGTAGCCCGCCCTTCGGCCCGCTCGGCTCGATGTGACCGGACACGCGAAAGGCCCGGTACCCCTCGCGGGGTACCGGGCCTCACCGCTTGCGCGGGGCAGCTACACGCTAGTGCGAGTGACCGTGGCCGTGACCGGCCTCGGCCTCTTCCTCGGCCGGCTTCTCGACGACCAGGGTCTCGGTCGTGAGCAGCAGCGACGCGATGGACGCGGCGTTCTCCAGCGCGGAGCGGGTGACCTTGACCGGGTCGATGACGCCGGCCTTCACCAGGTCGCCGTACTCGCCGGTCGCGGCGTTGAAGCCCTGGCCCTTGTCGAGCTCGGAGACCTTCGAGGTGATGACGTAGCCCTCGAGGCCCGCGTTCTCGGCGATCCAGCGGAGCGGCTCGACGGCGGCGCGGCGCACGACCGCGACACCGGTGGCCTCGTCGCCGGTCTTGCCGAGGTTGCCCTCGAGGACCTTGACGGCGTGGACCAGAGCGGAGCCACCACCGGAGACGATGCCCTCCTCGACCGCGGCGCGGGTCGCGGAGATGGCGTCCTCCAGACGGTGCTTCTTCTCCTTGAGCTCGACCTCGGTGGCAGCGCCGACGCGGATCACGCAGACACCGCCGGCCAGCTTCGCCAGGCGCTCCTGGAGCTTCTCGCGGTCCCAGTCGGAGTCCGTGGACTCGATCTCGGCCTTGATCTGGTTGACGCGGCCGGCGACCTCGTCGGACTTGCCGCCACCGTCGACGATGGTGGTGTCGTCCTTGGAGACGGTCACGCGGCGGGCGGTGCCCAGCACGTCCAGACCGGCCTGGTCGAGCTTGAGGCCGACCTCCTCGGCGATGACGGTCGCACCGGTGAGGGTGGCGATGTCGCCGAGCATGGCCTTGCGGCGGTCACCGAAGCCCGGGGCCTTCACCGCGACGGCGTTGAAGGTGCCACGGATCTTGTTGACGACCAGGGTCGACAGGGCCTCGCCCTCGACGTCCTCGGCGATGATCAGCAGCGGCTTGGAGGCACCGGCCTGGATGACCTTCTCCAGGAGCGGCAGCAGCTCCTGGATCGAGCCGATCTTGCCCTGGTGGATCAGGATGTACGGGTCGTCGAGGACGGCCTCCATACGCTCCTGGTCGGTCACCATGTAAGGGGACAGGTAGCCCTTGTCGAAGGCCATGCCCTCGGTGAAGTCGAGGTCCAGACCGAAGGTGTTGGACTCCTCGACGGTGATGACACCGTCCTTGCCGACCTTGTCCATCGCGTCCGCGATGAGCTCGCCGACCTGGGTGTCCTGCGCGGAGAGCGCGGCCACGGCGGCGATGTCGGACTTGTCCTCGATCGGGCGGGCGGTCGCGAGGAGCTCCTCGGACACGGCCTTGACCGCGGCGTCGATGCCCTTCTTCAGGGCGGCCGGGGACGCGCCCGCGGCCACGTTGCGCAGGCCCTCGCGGACGAGCGCCTGGGCCAGGACGGTGGCGGTGGTCGTACCGTCACCGGCTACGTCGTTGGTCTTGGTCGCGACCTCCTTCACCAGCTGGGCACCGAGGTTCTCGTACGGGTCATCCAGCTCGACCTCGCGCGCGATGGTGACACCGTCGTTGGTGATGGTGGGCGCACCGAACTTCTTGTCGATGACGACGTTGCGGCCCTTGGGACCGATCGTCACCTTCACCGTGTCGGCAAGCTTGTTGACGCCGCGCTCGAGGGCGCGACGGGCGTCCTCGTCGAACTTCAGGATCTTCGCCATGGAGCTGAACTGTCCTCTCAAAACAAGAACTGCGCCCCTGCCGCCCGGCTAGTTATTTCGCAGGGGGCCAGGGGCGCAGAACAGAAGCAAACGTTGAGTGAATTACTTCTCGATGATCGCGAGCACGTCGCGAGCCGAGAGGACGAGGTACTCCTCGCCGTTGTACTTCACCTCGGTGCCGCCGTACTTGCTGTACAGCACGACATCGCCGGTCTTGACGTCGAGCGGAAGGCGCTCGCCGTTCTCGAAGCGGCCCGGGCCCACGGCCAGGACGACGCCCTCCTGGGGCTTCTCCTTGGCAGTGTCCGGAATGACCAGGCCGGAGGCCGTGGTCTGCTCGGCGTCGAGCGGCTGGACCACAATGCGGTCCTCGAGCGGCTTGATCGCAACCTTGGTGCTGGTCGACACGATCCGGTCTCCCCCTTCGGAGATCTCACGGGGTTATCAGTCTTTTGGGTGGCGACCAGTGGGCCCGTCGTCGCGGGTGCCGGACCTGCCGGTCGCACAGAACTGCTGGCACTCTCCAGTGGGGAGTGCCAGCACTGAGACTATGACCGCGATTAGCACTCGGTCAAGCGGAGTGCCAATTCACGCCCCTCGTGGCGTCCGGAAACCTCCTCCTCGTACGACTGCGTCCGTACAACGTTCCGGTCACCGTAGGGACAAACGCGGGGACCGTCCGCACCGTTCCGTACGACGGTGGCGTCATGTTCATGCGACGCGTCGGACCGGCGAAGGCGCGGCCCGGCCCGCTCGTGACCGGCTGTCTGGACGTGGTGCTCGGCCTGTTGGCCGTCGCCCTGGAGGCGGTGATCTGCGCGGTCGCCCTGTACCTGCGCACGGGCCAGGAACCGGACCGGGCCCGGCCGCCCTCCGAGTGGCCCGCCGAAAGCGGGCCGCCCGGGATGGACTGGTCCGCCACGCTCACGCTCGCCTCGTTCGCCGCGGTGGCCTGCCTGATCGGCGTGGTGCTGCTGCGTCACGGCCTGCCCCTGGCGGGCGTCGTCCAGTTGCTCGCCGCGGGCGCGCTGTGCGTCCTGACGCTCATGGCGTGGCACAGCGACTACCGGCTCGCGCACCCCGCCTCCGCGGCCTTTGCGCCGGACCGGTCCGGCCACCAGCGGACCGGCGGGCGCACCCCGGAGCCCCCGGCCGCCGCGGGGCGGCCGCAGGCGACGACGACCATCGCCCCCGGCGCCCCGTGGTCACCGCGCACCGCCGCCGGCCGCGCCTGATCGTCCGGCGACGGGTTCACGTGCTGTGCCGCCTTCCGGCCCAGCCGCTCGATCGGGTCCACCGACTGCGCGCAGCCCCCGGTGGCGGTCAGGAGCGCACCGGCGGTCAGCAGTCCGGCCAGCAGCCGGCGCGCCCTTCTCATACGTAGTCCTCCAGGCGGGCCACGGCGTAACCCTTGTCCGTGATGACCTTCATGACGTTGCGGATCATGTCGGGCATGCTGCCCTTCCAGTCCTTCTTGCCCCGGAAGTGGGTGAGGATGATGTCGCCGGGATGCAGGTCCTGGTCCTCCTCCCGCCATTCCATGCGGTCGGGGAAGGCCTCCGCCGCCCACAGGGGAACGGCCGTGATGCCGCAGGACTTGGCGATCCGCAGGGTGTCGCCGTTGTAGTTGCCGTACGGCGGCCGGAAGAGCCGGGGGCGCTCGCCGTACTGCTGCTCGATGATGTCCTGCTGATCGCAGATCTCCCGCGTCTGCTCGTCGTGGGAGAGGCCGGGCAGGTAGCGGTGGTTCAGCGTGTGGTTGCCGAGGACGACACCGCGGACCTGGGCCTCCTTGAAGTACGCGTAGTCGTCGCGCACCAGGTAGTCGCTGAGGAAGGCGCTGTACGGGATGTTCAGCTCCGACATCATCTTCAGCAGCTCGGGGTCCTTGTCGTCCCCGTCGTCCATCGTCAGGAAGACGATCTTCTTGTCGGTGGGGACCGTGGTGAAGACCGGCGGCAGAGAGGCGTCACCGCCCTCGACCTCGAAGCCCTTGCGGGTGGTGAGGTGCGGCTTCACGGCGGGCGGCGCCGGTGGCGCCAGCGGGGTGCCCGCCAGGCCCCACTTCTTGGCGGCCACGGCCCGTGCGGCCTGAGCGCGGCGCGCCTTCTCGGCCTGCGCCGCGACGGAACCCGCCGCCCCGGGGCCCGCGCCGCGGCGACGCGTACGGGGTCGGCCGGTGCGCTGCCGCCGGTCTCAGCGGCACAGCCCGAGCCGGCCGCGGCGACCAGCAGTGCGGCCAGGACCGCGTAGCCCGGCCCGCGCCGCAGGTGTCCGCGCCCGCGCCTCGTCCATCCCTGTCCGCACGACTCCGTACCCGGTCTGCGCCTTTTCATGTAAAATTCTTCCTTTTGTCGTACTGGCTGCATGGCGCCGCATCCTGCCAGCCCGGAACGGGGCATCCGGGCCGACACAGCGCCCGCCCCGCACGGTCCCCCGGCTGGCGCGCAGCCGACTGGCCCACAATGGGACGGGTGAACGCTCTCGCCCCGACCGGCCCGCCCGACCCCCTTGCCGACTTCCGCGCCCTGCGCACCCCCGAAGGCACCGAACTGCTGGCCGGGCTGCGCTCGTACGACGCAGCGGGCGGTGGCGAAGTTCGGCGCCGAGGACGCGCACCGGATGTTCTTCACGCCGAACGGGGTCGAGCAGGCGACCCGCACCTCGGTGGCCGGCTACCGCGCACGGCGGTTCACGGACGCGGGGGTACGCGGCGTCGCCGACCTCTGCTGCGGGATCGGCGGCGACGCGATCGCCCTGGCCCGGGCCGGGATCTCCGTCCTCGCCGTGGACCGCGACCCGCTGACCGCCGAGGTGGCCCGGGCCAACGCCGCCGCGCTCGGCCTGGACGCGCTGATCGAGGTGCGGTGCGCCGACGTCACGGAGATCGACACCTCGCCCTACGACGCGGTCTTCGTCGACCCGGCCCGCCGCGGCGG
>NZ_JAELVH010000680.1 GCF_019399235.1 Streptomyces poriferorum
CAGGGCGTCACCTCGGGCGGGAGCGGCAACTGCTCCCAGGGCGGTACGACGTACTTCCAGCCCGTGAACCCGGCGCTCCAGGCGTACGGACTCACCCTGGTCACCAGCGGCACCCCCACCGACCCGCCGACCGGTCCGACGGACCCGCCGACCAACCCGGGTGGCAGCTGGGCGGCCGGGACGTCCTACGCGGCCGGTGACGTCGTGACGTACGGCTCCGCGAGCTACCGCTGCCTCCAGGGACACCAGGCGCAGCCCGGCTGGACACCCCCGAACGTCCCCGCGCTCTGGCAGGCCCTGTAGCGCGTGTTCTGAAAGTCCCGCCCGCCCGGCGACGCCTGGCACG
>NZ_JAELVH010000681.1 GCF_019399235.1 Streptomyces poriferorum
TCGAGCAGGGGCAGCCCGGCTTCCTCGGCGGCGTCGACCAGCGGCTGCGGTACCTCGTCGTAGGTGACCCCGACGGCGAAGCCGAGCCCGACCACTCCGGCTCCGGCCAGCCGTCGCACGTACCGCCCCATGACCTCCGGGTTCTCCGCGTCGAGGTTGGTCGCGGTGACCAGGAGCAGCTCGCCGCCCTCCATGTAGGGGACGGGGTCGGCCAGCTCACTGGCGTGCGCCCAGCGCACGGGCGCGTCGAGCCGGTCCGCCCCCGCACGCACCGTGAGTTTGAGCGCCGAGTGCTGGACGAGCGAGGCGAGTGTGGGGGGCATGGGGATCGGGGGACCTTTGGGAG
>NZ_JAELVH010000682.1 GCF_019399235.1 Streptomyces poriferorum
CGCCTTTGCCGCTTACCTGTGACATCCCCTAAGGGAACCCTGGGGGGCTGTCCTCAGCCCGCCGTGAACAGGGCGCTGGTGAACGTGACCATCGGGCGGTCCGGCGTCGCCGCCGGGTACAGCGCGATCAGGTCCGCCGTCTCGCCCCGGTGTGTGCGGACCACCGTGTCCGGCTTTCCGTCGCCGTCGAAGTCCGCGTACCGCTGGAGGAGGGTCGTTTCTGCACGGGGTGCGGCGGGGCTGCCTGCGGTCTTGCGCAGCGGTGCCGTCGGGAGGCCCGCGGCCGGGGCGCCGAAGCGGTACGTGCCGCCCGGGCGGCCCGGTCCGTCGGGGCTGCCGAGCAGC
>NZ_JAELVH010000683.1 GCF_019399235.1 Streptomyces poriferorum
GGGGCACGGTCGCTTCCCAGGGGCGCAGCCAGTCCCGGTTGCGCCGGTTGACCTCGCGCCACATGCGCTGGTCGCGCATCTTTATCGGCCGGAGGGCGACGTCGCCGTCCACCAGGATCACCGGCCAGGTCGGGACGTTCAGCTCGGGCTCCCCGGTCGGGGGTGATCGCCGCCGCGGAGCTGGTCGACGGCGTGCACCAGGAGTCGGTCGAGGACGGCCAGTCCGTCACGCACTCCGCCGGTGGAGCCTGGCAGGTTGACGATGAGCGTACGTCCGGCCACACCGGCCACCCCGCGCGAGAGAGCGGCCGTCGGCACCTTGTCGCGGCCCTCCGCG
>NZ_JAELVH010000684.1 GCF_019399235.1 Streptomyces poriferorum
CGCCGAGCATGGCGGCCGCGATGCCGAGCCGCTGGCCCATGCCGAGCGAGAAGCCCTTGACGCGTTTCCCGGCCACCGAGGTCAGCCCGGCCAGGTCGAGGACGTGTTCGACGCGGCCGCGCGGGATGCCGTGGGTGTGGGCGAGCGCCATGAGGTGGTGGAAGGCGGTCCGGCCGGGGTGGACGGAGCGGGCCTCCAGCAGGGCGCCGACTTCGGTGAGGGGTGCGCTGTGGCCGGCGTAGGAGCGTCCGCCGATCGTGGAGCGGCCGCGGGTGGGGGCGTCCAGGCCCAGGAGCATGCGCATGGTCGTGGACTTTCCGGCGCCGTTCGGGCCGAG
>NZ_JAELVH010000685.1 GCF_019399235.1 Streptomyces poriferorum
CGCCTTGTTCACCGCGTCGACGAACGCCTTCTTGTCGAACTCGCCGGGCTTCGCGGCGTTCATCTTCTCGGCGTTCGCCGCTTTGCCCTGGGCTTCCTTGTCGTCGGGAGGCGCGACCGCCGCGTCCTGGGAGGCCTTGGACTCCGCGGCCGCAGGCGGGTGAACGGCGATCCGCGTCTTCTTCGCCGCCACGGCCGCCTTCATGCTGCGGAAGCCCGGGGCCTGGGCGGGAGACGGTGTGACCGGGGCGGTGTAGCGCTGGGCGACGAGGCGGGAGACCGCCGCGTTGCCGGCCGCCCGTTGCAGGCGCTGGAGGGCTCGGCGGTCCGGGGCCGG
>NZ_JAELVH010000686.1 GCF_019399235.1 Streptomyces poriferorum
CCGGCGCGACCGGCCGCAGGGTGAGGGTCTCCACATCCAGCACGGCCGCGCCCGCAGGGTCGGCGACCGAGACCCGGACCGTGTCCCGCCCCCCGTCGCCGGGGGCGACCGTCACCCGCAGGGACGTGGCTCCGGTGGCCCGCAGCGCCGCCCCGGACCAGGAGAACGGCAGCCGGATACCCTCGCCGAGGAAGTTGCCCAGCCCCAGCGTGTGGAGGGCCGAGTCGAGGAGCGCCGGGTGCAGCACGAACCGGGCTGCCTCCGCGTGGAGTTCGGGTGCGAGTGACACCTCGCCGTACACGGTGTCGCCCGACCGCCAGGCGGCGGTCAG
>NZ_JAELVH010000687.1 GCF_019399235.1 Streptomyces poriferorum
CTCCGACCCCGACACCACCACCGCCGACGGACCGTTCACCGCCGCCAACCCCACACCACCACCCAGCAACGGAAGCACCTCCGCCTCCGAAGCCGCCACCGCCACCATCACCCCACCACCCGGAAGCGCCTGCATCAAACGCCCCCGCGCCACAACCAACTCAGCCGCGTCCGCCAACGACAGCACACCCGCCACATGCGCGGCCACGATCTCACCGATCGAATGCCCCGCCACCACATCAGCCCGCACACCCCACGAATCCACCAACCGGAACAACGCCGTCTCCACCGCGAACAACCCCGCCTGAGCGAACATCGTCCCGTTCAACA
>NZ_JAELVH010000688.1 GCF_019399235.1 Streptomyces poriferorum
CGGCTGTCCGGTGGTGCCGGGTGGGGTGCCCTCCTCGCTGGGGAGTTCGGTCTCGTCGGTGCCGCGCTCCAGGTCGAGGCGGAAGTTGGCGACCGGGGTGCCGCGCAGGGCGGTGCGGGTGTACTGGGCCCAGGTCTGGGCGGGGGCGCCGCCGCCGTTGATGCGGGGGAGGCCGAGTGCTCCGTAGAGGGATTTCTGGGCGCCGGTGTCGGGGTCCTGGCCCATGACGGCGATGACGGTGGCGAGGTCGGGGGTGTAGCCGGCGAACCAGGCGGCCCTGTCCTCCTCGGCGGTGCCGGTCTTTCCGGCGGAGGGGCGGCCGGA
>NZ_JAELVH010000689.1 GCF_019399235.1 Streptomyces poriferorum
GGGCGGGTGCCGTGGTGGTCGACGGTGAGGGACCAGGTGGTGTCGCTCTCGCCGATGTGGGGGGTGAGGGTGTCGACTCCGGTGGTGCGCAGCCACTGGTCGGCCCAGGCGTGGACGTCCCGGTCGGTGGCGGAGGCGAGGTTGTCGATGAAGTCGGCGAGGGTGGCGTTGCCGAATTTGTGGCGGGCGAAGTGGGTGTTGATGCCGGCCAGGAAGTCCTTTTCGCCGAGCCAGGCGACGAGTTGGCGCAGGGCGGATGCGCCCTTGGCGTAGGAGATGCCGTCGAAGTTGAGCATCGCGGAGGCGGTGTCGGGG